>CBHWBX010000011.1:0-22193 GCA_966111935.1 uncultured Gemmatimonadaceae bacterium | reverse complement strand
GGCTCCGGCGCCGAAGGTGCTGGCGACTCGGAACACGCCGATGACGCGACCGACGATGACGCGAACGGTGGGGAGGGAGACGACGCGTCCGGCGAGGACGAGGGCGCCGGCGACGAGACGGACGACACCGCGGGCACCGATAAGACCGAGGATGCGGAGGACTCCGAGGAGTCCAAGGCGATTCGGGCTGACGTGCAGGCGCGGCTCGAGAAGGCGGGCCTCAAGCTCGACTTGAAGGATCTACCGCCCGAAGCGCGGACGCTGGTGCAACGCAAGCTGGATCACGCTCAGGCGGCGGTCACACGCGCGTTGCAGGAGGCGACGTCGTTCCGGAAGGAGCGCGCCGGGCTGCTCGCAACGCAGAAGATGCTCGACGAGCATCCCGATCTGGTGATCGCGCAGCTGGTCGAGAAGCACGGCGATGAGCTCGTGCTCAAGATCAACGAGATCACCGAGAAGCTCGCGGATCCGGACAAGAAGCGGCTGTTCGAGACGGACGTGAGGGAAGCGCGTCAGAAGGCGCTCGACGCCATCACGCAGGCCGAGCAGGCGACCGAGCGGCTCTACGCCCGTGGCGACGAGATCGAATCATACGTGCGGCGCGCCTGTGCGCGCGTCGGCGTGCCCGTGGAGATCGTCGAGCAAGCCGTCGCGTTCGAGTTGCTCAACAAGCCCGAGAACGCGCGGGACGTCACCGACGCGGAGCTCGACGCGATCATCACGAAGCAGAAGCGGATTTTCCAAGGCGCTGCGCGCACGTCCACGCGCCAGCGGCAGCAGCAGGACATCCGCAATCGCGCGAAGGATCGGAAGACGTCGACCCCCGCGGTGCGCGCCGGGACTGGCGTCGCGAGTCCGATCCCGGGTCGCAAGCCGGCGCCGAAGAACGACGAGGAGTTCGCCGACCACATGCTGGCGAAGCTCTAGACGACGCTCTGACGCGACGGTCCGCAGCGCAAGTCGTTCGCAGCACTCGACACGCAGCACACAACTCAACTCACGCAACCGCCCTGCCGCTCTCCCGAGCGCGCGGGGCTTTTCGTTTTTAGGAGGTTCTCATGGCTGGCTTTGTCGCCACACTCCAGAATTGGGACGCGCTCCTCGAAGAGGACTACGTCAAGAACCAGATCGTCGACGCGATCAACACGGCGACGCCGTTCAAGGACGAGCTGAAGCGCGTCGGCATGACGTCTGGCCGCGAGCGCGTCTACGCGGTGAAGGTCGGCGCCTCGCAGGGCCAGGGCGCGCGCGCCGAGGGCGCGAACATGCCCGTCTACGGCGCCGGCGAGTACCAGAACGTGAAGGTGCACGCGAAGTACCAGTACGCGCCGCTCAAGATCACCGGGCAGTCCGAGGAGTTCGGTGACAAGAAGGCGTTCGTCAACTTCGGCCTGAAGGTCCTGCAGGACACGAAGGAAGGCCTGCGCCTCTTCACCGGCCGTCAGTGCTGGGGCGACGGCCAGGGCACGCTCGCGCTGGTGAACGGCGCCCTCAACGCCGGCGACTCGACAGTGACGTGCGACTCGGCGTACGGCGTGGCGTGGGGCTCGCTCGCGACGATGACGACGTTCCTCATCAAGCGCCAGATGTACGTGCAGTTCGGCACCGAGGACAACGGCGGCGCGGGGTACAAGGTCACGAACGTCGGCACCACCACCTTCGTGATCTCGCCGCCGCTGCAGGGCGCCGTCGCCGACAACGTGAAGATCAGCGTGCTCGGCTCGGCGAACATGGAGTTCACCGGCGCGCTCGCCTTCGCGGGCACCGCGGCGTTCATGACGACGCTCGGCCTGTCGACGACCTACAACGGCATCGACCGGTCGGCGTTCCCCGAGTGGGAAGGCAACGTCATCAACGCCAACGCCGCGCTCTCGCTCGCGCTCATCCGTGCGACGCGGGACGCGATCTACAAGCGCACCGATGACGAGGAGTCGAATCTCATGATCGGCTCCACGGAGATGGCGCGCGACTACGAGGCGCTGCTCATCGCGAACCAGCGCTTCACCCCGCCGAACAAGCTCCGCGGCGGTCACACGGTGCTTTCGCACGACGGACTCGATTTCTCGAAGGACTCGAAGGCCCCGATCAAGGCGCTGTTCTTCTTCGACACGAAGAAGATCGCGTGGGCGCAGACCCGTGATCCGCACTGGCTGCAGGACGGCAACGGCATCCTGCGCGTCGTCCCGGGGCAGGACGCGAAGGAAGGTCTGCTGAAGTGGTACGCGGAGCTCGACTGCGAGGAGCCGCGCCGCAACGCGATCCTGTACAACATCACGACGACCTGATCCACCGGCGCTCGCTCTCGGCGTTCCTCGAGGCGGCGTGGGAGACAGGTCCCGTCCTGCGCCGTCCTCGTTCTTCTCTCTTTCCGAACGAGGTCTATCCATGAACATCACGAGAAAGCTCGTCCTCTCGCTCGTGTCGCTGGTGATGGGGGTGGCCGTCCCGATGCGCACGGCGTTCGCCCTGCCAACGTCCATCGCCCAGGTCGATGCGGGGCATGTCAACGCCTCCATGCAGCCGACGCTGCGCGCGGCGGTCGTCGTGAGTCGCAGCTCGCTCCCGTCGATCGCGCTCCGCACGGACAGCACGCGATCGACGCCGGTGTCGCTCAAGCACTCGCTGGCGATCTCGGTCGTCGGACTCGCCCTCATCGGCGCAATTCAGACCGTGACGGCGGACAAGGACAGTCGATTCGTCAACGACACAACGCGGCAGCAATACAACAAGCTGGCGGCGTGGCTCTACTACACGAATCGGAACGGCATGATCTCGACGACGGTGGCGACATTCCCCGGCATCGCGATCGGCACGACGACGACGAAGGTCAAGACGACGAACGCGACCGTCCTCCTGAACGCCGGCGCCGTGAACGCGTTCGGTATCACCGATGACGCATGGACGCTCACCGGCGCCGTGCTCGCGGCGTCGATGTTCCGCAAGTATCTGCTGCTTGCCGACGCGGCTGACGCGCGGACGGTACAGGCGTCGACCGATTCGGCGACTGCGGCCGGCTGTCAGTTCACGAACCTCCCGGCCGATGGCCAGGCGATCGTCGGCATGATCACCGTCGGGACCGACGGGTCGCACACCTTCACGCCGGGCACCACGGCGCTCAACGCCGCGGGCATCACCACGACCTACTACGACGGCATGGGCGACGACGCGGCGCTCATGTTCGCCCAGGTCCTTCCGTAACGCGCAGCGCGGATCCAGCGAGGACGGCCACGCGGTCGTCCTCGCCTTTTCCCTTTTCGGAACCTCTCGGAGAGCGATGCGATGGCGATGAAGGCAATGCCGCCGTACTTCCCGGCGAACGAAGGCGCGGCGATCGCGACGAGCGATACGGACGACCTCCCGAACGTGCCGACTGGCGGTGCGCGCGTGTTCGTCGGCACGACCGGCGATGTCACCGTCGATCTGGCGGTCGGCGGCACCGTGACGTTCAAGAACGTCGCGAGCGGCGCGATGCTCGCCGATGGCCTCGCGCTCGTGAAGAAGGTCTACACGACCGGCACGACCGCGGCCGACCTCGTGGCGCTGTGGTAGCCGACTGATGCAGCCGCAGAGCGACGAAGAGATCCGCGCGTTTGTGGAGCAGCTCCGCGCCGCGGTCAACGATCCGCTGCTCGACATCCGGTGGAACGCGAAGGCCGTGATGCTCGCGCCGGGATCGTACTCGGTGCTCGGCCAGCGCATCGACGGCCGCTACGACGGCCGCTGGCAGATCATCCGCTACGACGATCCGACGCGCGGCCACGCGGGACTCAATCCCGAGCGCGGCTACACCGTGATCTGCACGGTGACGGAACTGTGCGAGCAGGAAGGCATCCTCTACATGGTGCCGCTCCGCGAGGGCGGCGCGTACATGCCGATCTGCGACCGCCTCATCACATTCATGCGCCAGTGTGATTCGCAGAACACGGCGTACTTCGAGGAACTCCGCAAGAAGGTGTGGGCGCAGCACGACCGCGCCGAAGCGGATCTCGACAAGCTGGACGATAGCGCGGCGATCGAAGCGCTGGATCACGTCCACTTCCAAGGCAACTACGCCGGTGGTGTCGGCAACTGGCAGGGGAAGGGCGCCGACTTCGCCGCGATGGAGCGTGCCGCGCACACGAGCGGTGCGACGCAGCGCATTCTCACCGTCCGCCGCTGACCGCGCGGGCATTCTCACCCGAGCTCACACCCGAGCGAACACCCGAGGACCCTATGGCATCGGCAACGAAGGCAGCGCAGGCCGTTTCGACTTCCAAGCGCAACGTCGGCCCGAACGACTTCCACTACGTCCTGAAGGACGGCGCGATGGTCATGCAGCCGGGCCTCGGCGCGGATCAGCCGGACGACCTGACGATGGATCGGCTCAGGGCCGACGCGCAGGCGGTGCTCGAGAAGGAAGAAGCGGTGCGACGCGCCGCGAAGCAGCTGGCGATCGAGGCCGAGCAGATCGACGCGCGCGCGTCCGACCTCGATGCGCGTCAGGCCGAGATCGACGCGCGCGAAGCGCGGCTGGCCGAGCTCGAGGCGAAGCTCGCCGCGGCGGGCATCGACACGAGCCCGAACGCCGACCCGGCGCAGGAGTCGCGTCGCGCCCTCGCGCGTCAGGCCACCGATCGCGCCTGATCGTGCACACGCCGCTCGCCGGACCGCGCTTCCCATCGGTCAAGCCGCCTGGGGTCCTCCCCGGCGAGCGGCGTACGACGTGGGATTCCCTGCTCAACAAGCCCGGTTCAACGGGCTCGCCGAATGTCATCGCACCGTCCGGGATCCAAGGGCAGACGACAACGACGCGGAAGTTTCTCCGTTCGCAGGGCAGCGGCTCGGTCGCAGGGACGCCGGCGTGGGACGTTCTGCAGCTCGCCGATCTCCCGACCAACGCGAGTGCGACGCGGAAGTTCCTGCGGTCGGTGTCGAGTGGCGCGGCGACGTGGGACACGCTCACCGCGGCCGACATCGCGGACGGCACGTTCCCCGGCGCGTACACGTTCACCGGCAGGGTCAGCCTTGCGGCAGGCGGCGACACGTTCCGTCTCATTCCGACGGCGAGTGGGACCTACGGATCGGCGAACTACTTCCGCTGGTTCTTCGCGAACGGGATTACCGAGCGGTTCTACCTCGGCTACGTCGTCGCCAACGACCAGGTGTTCTACCTCTCGACGCAGGAGGCGGGTGGGAAGATCCGGTTCCGCACGGGCGCGGGCCTTACCGCGCTGACGATCGACGAGAATCAGAAGATCATCCCCCTCCTGCCCACCTCGGCGGCGGGCCTTCCGAGCGGCGCGCTGTGGAACAACAGCGGCGTCGTGAACGTCGCCCCATGAGCCAGGTTCGGGTCACGCTCCATCTCACCGAGGCCGATCGCGAGCTGCTCGACGCGATCGAGACGCGTCGGGCGCACGCCGCGGCGCTCGTCGCGCAGGCCGAGCACGAGTTCGCGGTTGCGAGCATCGCCATGGCGACCTCGCGCGGACTCCGACGCGTCTCGCCGGTCGACTACAACGCCAACGGGCTCACTCTCGACATGGCGGTGGAACATGCTGAGTAGCTTCACCGCGGCGCAGGTCATCGACATGGCGCGGATGCGGAGCCAGCGCTTCGCCGAGCTCACCGCACCCGATGGCGCGCTCTTGCTTGCGCTCGACGCCCGGCAACGCACGCTGCTCCTGCAGTACGGTGCCGCCGTCGAAGGCCTCTACAACACTACGGCGCAGATCGCGACCACCATCAACGGCACCTTGGTTGGCGTCGACGCTGACGGCGTGCCGCAATTCCTGACGACGTATCAGGATGGGTGGCCGATCCACTTCACGGACGATGGTGTTCCGTACTCCAATCTCGACGAAGCGCCGATCGCGGGCGATCCCTTCGGCGAGCGTGGTGGCGTCCCCGGCTTTCCGCTGCCGGACGACTTCCTGAAAGTCATCAACGCGCTCGTCGTCTACGCCTCCGGGCGCGTCGTGGCGATCGAGATCGTGGGCGAGTCGGCGCGCACGGAGAGTCTGCGCGCCAACGTGCCGTCCGCGTTCATCTCCGGCAATCGCATCGTTCCGATTCGCCCGCTCGTCGCGAACAACAGCGGGGACATCTGGGCGGGACCGATCACGGCGATTCAACTCTCGTACGTCGCCTTCCCGCACATCACCAGCATGACGGATCGGCTCACGTTGCCGGCCGCGCTGCTTGAGCCGTTGATCGCCGGACTCGCCGACGCGATGGCCGCGATGCTTCCCACCGTGACGGCCTCCGAGGCGGCGCGCCTCGCCGCGGCCACGAGCAAGGCTGAGCAAGCCATCGAGGACTTCTCGGTGGACGTCGTCGGCGCCATGTCGCCCCAGCGCGTCACCTACCGCCGCTAACGCGGCGTCGTGACCGCTTTTCTGAGCTTTCTGATTTTCGGAGACGTCGCGCATGGCTAATCCGCTCTACTACGGCCACACGACCACGAAGGGCAACGCGGATCTCGATGCCATCATCGCCGGTGAGGTGCAACTCTCGACGTTGCCTGGCGCTGCGTCGCGCACGACGGCGCGCCTCCGCGACTATCTCGCGAACAACGGCTACGGCTTCAATCCGGTCGACTTCGCGATCGGCGTCATCAACGATGGCGTCGCAGACGCGCGTGGTGCGATCATCACGGCGCAGTCGATGTGCGGGATCGCGGGGCGGCTGACGATGACGCCCGGCACGTATCGGGTGTCGGCGAACCTCACGATCACGAGCGCCCTCCACATGCAGCCCGGGGCGAAGCTCAAGCCAGACAACGGCGTCGTCATCACCATCGACGGCCCGTATTCCGCCGAGCTGGCGAAGTGCTTCGACCTCTCGGCGGGCGGCGTGGTGCGGTTCGGGAAGTGGCGCCCCGAGTCGATTTTCCCGCAGTGGTGGGGCGCGACGGGCGCCGGCGATGATGGCGTGACCGACGACGGGGCGGCGATCGTCGCGACCTTCGCGACGGCGAATGCGATCGCCGCCGGCGCGGGCTTCAAGCGCCGCTACGGCGTGTCTGTTGTCTTCACGGCCGGCACCTACCTGAGCACGCAGGCGGTGGTCTGCTACCCGGGCGTCACCGTCCAAGGGGATGGCCTCTGGACGACGGTGCTCGTGTTTTCTCTCCCGAACAGCGTCGATGGGCTGTCGTGGGACAAGAACGCGCCCGGGTACGCGCCGTCGTCCGGCTTCGGCTACGGTGGCCTGGCCCGCAACATCAAGCTCACGACGCTCGACTTCACGAACAACGCGAAGTCCTGCCGACATCTCCTGTCGACCTACGGCGTCGTGGACTTCGCGCTCGAGAACGTGGCGCTCGAGCAGGCCGGCGGGCATCTGCTGCACATCGAGGACGCGATCGGTGTCACGCTGAGCCATGTCTCCGGGCACCAGTGCAAGGGTGATGCGGGCCTCTACATCGGGAGCCCGGCGAGCGTCTCAACGACGGTGCGCAGCTATCACACGCACTTCTCGGAATGCCAGAACGGTCCAAACTATGACGTCGCGGGCCTCTCGCTCGACTTCTTCGGCCTCACGTCGGAGTCGGCCGGGTCGGGCGGCGTCCAGGCGGGCGCGTTTGGCTTCCGTCTGCGCTACGGCACGGCCGCGCTCTACAGCCCGTACTTCGAGGACAACGGCGATGCGGAGATGTGGCTCGGCAGCGACGCGAACGCCACGCGCACGACCGTCATCGTCACCAATCCGACCACGATCGCCGGGGCGAACAACCTGCCGGGCAAGTCGGCGCTCATCCTTGATCGCGTCGCCCATGCGGCCGTCGAAGGGGGCGATCTGACGGCGCGGCAGAACACCGTCGAGATGACGAACAACTGCGGTCCGGTCGACCTGACCATGTTCGGCACGAAGGAGCCGATTCTCACGAGCGGCTTGAACTGGCGCTACAAGGCGGATCTGAACTACCGCACGGGACAGCCTGGGCGCGCGCAGGTCGTGACGAAGGCGGCGATCGCCCCGGCCGGGACGATGGTCGCGACCATTCCAACCATGGTCAGTCAGCCGTGCTTTCTGCAGGCGTTCGCGGAAGTCTACTTCGAGGGAGCGCCGAACCTCCGGACGTTGCTGAAGTTCGACATTGCGCACGCCGGCGACGGCTTCGGCCTTGGCGGGATGGTCACGACCGTCCTCCGCGACGGCAACTCGGGGAACTTCCACGTCGTCGCTGGCGACTTTGCGGCGACGTTCGCCGGCACCACCGTGGCCATCACCTACACGAACAGCAATGGCGCGGGCGCGGGGAACACCAATCTCTGCCAGATCCACGTCACGGGCATCGGCATCGCCGGCACCGTCACCGCCGCGTAGGGCGCGCGTCTCGAGCTCTTTCCCTTCCTTCGAGGACGATATGTCTACCACCGCACAACAGATCATCGAGAGCGCGATCGCACGGAGCTCGGCGAACGATTCGGGCAAGCTCACCGTCGACGGTGAGATGATCGCGCACCTGAATCGCAAGTATCAGTCGATCATGGCGCGCATGGCGATGCTCGGCGGCGACAACATCGTCGCAAAGCAGTCCGTCACCTTTGCCGGAGCGCCCGCGTCCTTTACGCTGCCGACGGACATCATCGACATCGTGCGGCTCGAGACGTCGACCGGGGGCCGCACGTATCTCATTCCCGTGCGCGACAAGGATCGCTCGTGGGTCATCGCGCCGGCCGTCTTCCGGCAGGGTAACACGATCGTCTCGCGCGGGGCGAATGGCGACCCAGCGGCGGGCGATACGTGGACGCTCTTCTACAAGGACGCGCCCGCAACCATCTCCGCGCTCAACTCCACGCTCGACGCGCGCTTCCCTGTGCGCTTCGAGAACGCGCTCGTCGTCGACCTCGCGCTCTACATGGCGGTGAAGGACGAGAACCGTGACGGCAGTCGCATCCAGGCGCTGCAGACCGAGCTCGTGACGGAGAATCGCCTCATCGACGGGCTCCTCGGCGGTTCGGACTCGGCGCAGTCGACGCCGCATCCGATTCAGGGACAGGCCGCGGCGCAGGCGGGTGCGCAGTAAGTGGCGAACGTCCTGAACGTCTCGTCGTTCGGCGGCGGCGTCGTCCTCGAGGGATCGGCGGACGCGCAGCGCACCGATGAGGTGCGCGCCGCCGATTCGTACGAGATCGGTCCGCGCGGGCAACTGGTTGCCGCCTCGGATCTCTCGACAACGGGACTCTCGATGCTCACGGACAGCGGCGGCAGTCCGCTGACCAAGATCCACGGGTTGCATTCGATCCTGCGGTCTGTGGCGCCACAGGTGTTGGCCGTTGGCGACAACGGCGTCGGCGAATACACGGTGCGGCTCATCGATCCTGCGGCCGGGACATCGAGTGCGATCGGGATTATCGGTGTGACGATCGCGTTCATGCAGTATGGTGCGAACGTGACCGTCGCGACGATGGCCGAGCCGAACGGCGTCTCCACGACGGTGCTCAACATCGGGCCTCGTGCGTTTCGCTACCCGAAGGAAGGCCTCGGGTTGTACTACGTCATCACCAATTCGTCTGGCACCTCGTTCGTACAGAGCGATGGCTACGACGCCCTTGGGACGGGGCCGCTCGGGGAGTTCGGAGGCGGGAACAAGTCCAAGCAGCTCTACTTCCGTGGAATTGCTGCGCACGGATCATTCATCTTTGGGTACGGCTTCGACGCGAGCGACGCAACGAATGGTGATGGGCCGAACCGCGTGATGTTCTGTAACATCGGTCAGCCCAAGAAGTGGGGGAACGATCCCGAAGACCCCGGGCCGTATAGCAATCACTCGTTCGTCGACACGGACGCTATCGTGATTGGCGGTGCCGGCTCGATCATCCGCGCGATGCTTTCGTGGGCCGGACGCGCGTACGTCGGCGCTGCCGACGGACTGCACTTCATCGAAGGGTATGGCCGTGAGAGCTTTTTGACGAACGGTCCGGTGCCGCTTCGGAACAGCCTAAGCACAATCGGGCCGCATGCTCTCATCGAGGGGCCGGACGGCTTGCTCTACGGCGTCGATGCGCGTGCCGGCCTCTGGATCTTCAATGGCGGCGACACGGATCCCGTCGGGCTCAGGCTTCGTGACTTCCACGGCCACTCGAACGGCTATTGGGATCTCATCTGGACCGACGCCTCGCGCTCGGCACTGTATCCCGGGCAGTCGAATCAGGATCTCGTGTGGCTGTGGTCGGACACGGAAACGAAAGAAGTCTGGATCGTGATTCCGTGGTGCGACGCGACGGCGGGCTACGGTTACGGCACCGACACCGTCGTCATCAAGTACAGCACGCGCACGGGCGGGTTCACGCGGCAGAAGTTCATCGGGAAGATCCTCTCGGCGGGCTCCATCTTCGCGCAGGAATCCGTCGCGCCGCGGTCGAAGTTCATCGCCCAGCCGGGAAGCACGCCGAACCTCGCGCGCTACGCCTACAAGGCGACCCCGGCGAGCTCGCCCATCATGCCGAGCGTGCTCCCGACGGCGAGCCTCGGCGAGTATGCACCGCACGGCCCTGACGGCGTCGGTATAAGTCGCAGGCTCTATCTCACGCTGTCGTGGGAGAGCGCCGCGTCGCTGCCCCTCGTCTTCGCGCTGACGCCGAAGGTCGATCAGTCGCCGACGGGGACGGGCTTCTCGCTCACGATCGGTCCGACGGCCCCCAGCGCGCCGAGCGATGGCGACTACTGGTACGACACGTCGGGCACCGACACGAACCTGGGCAACGGCACCGCGGGCGCGTTCACGCCGGCGCACCCGGGCGATTACCTGCTCAAACGGTGGAAGGCGAGCTTCGCCAAGTGGATGTACACGTACGACGGCGGCGAGCAGGGCACGCGAGCGAGCATCCCGCTGGCCTTCACCCCGGCGCGCGGCACGCGCGTCATGCACGACATCGTGTGCACCAGCGCGGCCGGTCGGTATCAGATCGAGGGCCTCGGTCTTGAACCCGCGACGATCAGGGCAGACAAATGACGAATCATTTCGACCGTCCTCGCGGCGCCCGGGGGCTGCTCCCGCTCATCATCGGCGCGCTGAAGGTCGGCGGCGCGATCTACGGCGCTGTCGACGCAAACCAGCAGAAGCAGCGCACGATGGGCTATCTCTCCGAGGCGTACGGGAGCGGGGTCCAGCGGATGAATACGCGCCAGAACGTTGTCCGTGAGGACACGGCCGAATCCCTCGCGCGGCGCGGGCTGCTCAACGGCGGCTACAGCCCGATCCATCGGGCGATGGCGGGCGAGATCGGCACGAGCGGGGTCCAGGAGCGCGTGGCGATCGGCAAGGATCAGCAGCCGGTCACGAACGATCTCGCCGGCGCGACGACGCTGCGCAACGAACGCGAGTTCGACATTGAGCGGCACGATCTCGATGCCGCGTACACGCGCGACATCAACGAGAATCGTGCGAACGCGATCAACGCGCAGATCGGTGCGATCGCGAAGGGCGTCGAAGGGGTAGCGAGCGCGTACGGCACCGCGCAGGACATGAAGGCGATGGACGCGATGAAGGCGTCCGGGAACACCGGCAAATCGCCGATCGCGTCGGCGCTCCTCTCGGGGAGCTCGTACGACGGCGTGCATCCGGTCGATCCGCTAAATGATCCGAATTCTGCGTGGCACATGGGCACGCCTGGCCGCACGCTCAACGGCGCCGGCCTGACGAACAGCGACTTCAACACGTCGGGGGTGGGCTGATGCCCTATCGTGCGCAGGGCGGCGGCGCCTACGGGAGCTCGGTCTATCCCGATTCGCGGCCACGCATCGACGTCGGCCAGATCCTCGATGCCGCAGGCAACGCGACGCAGAGCGTCATTCACTCGGTCTTGCTGCGGCGGCAGGCCGAGAACGCGATCGCCATGCAGAAGAATCAGCAGGCGATGGAGCAGCAGCGCATCGGCATCGAGCGGGATCGCGAGACGCGAGAGGCGGCGCGGCAGGATGCGGATCTCGCGCTACGCCGTGAATCGGAGCGGCATCGGTTCCTTGAGAACGGCGGCATCCCCGCGCACGAGGACGTCCAGCCGGTCGGTGGCACCGCGACGGTCCAGGCAAGTCCAACGCCGATCTCGCCGATTCGTCGCGCGATGGGCGCTGGTGACGCGTCCGCCATCCCTGGCGTGCAGGTCACGCCGTCGGATGCGTCGGGCTCTATCGCACCGGTCGCACAGCCGTCGACCACCGATGTCTATCACAACGAGACGGTGCAGGTGCCCGAGTCGTTCAATCCGACGCGGGCGGCCGCGTTTCAGCGGGGCGTGGCGATTCAGGAACTGCGCAACGAAGGGCTCGCGACGAAGGAAGAGCATCGCCAGCAGTTTCAGGCCGAGCAGCAGGAGAAGCGACTCGCGGCGCAGCAGAAGGGCCGTGAGTTTGCGGCGACCGCAGCCCAGCAGCTTGCGCGGCTCAAGGCGACTCTCTCCAACAAGGGGAACGGCGCGATCCCGAAGGCCATGACCGGGAACGCGCGCGAAGCGGCGATGCAGAGCACGGCAGCGGGACTCCTCGAGCAGTTCGATGGCTCGCTCGATCAGGCGACGGAATTTCTCGAGAACGATGCGGCCGGCCAGAAGCTCGCGAAGGAAGGGCTCGAGGTGCGCCATCTCATCGCGGCGCGCGGAAAGTACGTGACCACCGCGACGAATCAGGCGGTGCGCCTGCAGACCGGTGCGAACGGTTTGCCTGCGGACAAAGCCGTCGACGCGGTCGCGGGCACGCGCAAGAAAGTGGCGCTGAAGACCGGGAAAGTCGGCGGGGCGGACACGCCGCCGGCGAACGCAACGAAGCCGAGCATCACCAAGGCCGAGAAAGACGCGCTCGTGAAGCAGGGCTTCAAGGAGAAGGACGTACTCGATCGCTACACTGTGACGCCGGAGAACTGACGCATGGCGAGCGACATCGAGCAGGGCACGTCGGAAACACCGGGAGCCCCGGCGCACGATGATCCGATGGACGCGGCGCTGCGCAAGATCCGCGGTGGCACGGCGGCGAGCACGACACGGTCGAACGCTCCGAGCATAGACGATGCCCTCGCGGCGATCCGTGCACAGACGCGTGGCACGCCGGCGCCGGGGCCCGCGATCGGGAACGTGGACCTTCGTACGCCGGATCGTGCCAGGTCTTCGACCTCAAGTGATGTCGAGAAAGTGGAGCCTCCGACGGCGCCGAAGCCGTTCCGCGTCGCCTCGGTCGGGCTGACGCCGAAGCCGAATCAGCCGTCGTCTCCTCCGCTTCCGCTGGCGCCGGCGCGCGCGGCATCCGATGCCACGACCGCACCGAAGGCGACGCCGATCGCGCTGCCGAAGGCGGGGATTCGTCAGCAACCGCCCGCAGCGCTCGCAACCTCGCTCAAGTCGTCATCCCCGTCGGTGGGCGCTCCGGTGGCTCCGCAACCGGCCGCGCCGGCGCCAACGGAGCAGACGCCCGACGGATCGACCTATCGTCGCGTGATGGCGCAGGGTGCGGGCAACGACGTGCGTCGGACCGTGACCGCCACGCGGGACGCGACGCGCACGGGGAAGGACGACACGCCATCGCTCGCGCATCCGAGCATCGAGCTCGGACTGCAGCAGGGCCTTTCCGATCTCGCGCAGCCGGACCCCTCGCAGTTCGAGCCAGAATCGAAGCTCGGGCGCGCCGCTTACGCTGCCGGTGCGATGGCGGCGCATCCCGTCGGCACGGCGACGGGCATCGTAACGGCGCCGCTCCAGGCAGGATGGACGCTCGGCCGCTACTCGCGTCAGCAGCTCGAGCGCAAGGTCGGCAACGCAATCACCGGCGACGAAGTGTCGACGAAGGATGCGGCGTTCGCCGCGGGCCAACTCCTCGCGCTCGGTGCCGCGGACAAGATCCTGCCGATCCTCGATGAGGTCTTTGGCGCGCAGATGGCGAAAGCGACCGTCAAAGCGATTCGCGAAGGACAGTCGCCGACGAAGGCGCTCATCGCGGGCTACGCGAAGCGCACAGCGGCGCACGCGATCGTCGGCGCTGGTGTCGGCGCGACGTTCGCGCCGGACGATCCAACGACGGGCGCAATCCTCGGCGCGGCGCTCGGTGGTGTGCACGCGGCCACGCAGTTGCCGCACGTTGACGTTCCCGATGGAGTGGTCGACGCCGCGGCACCGACGGCGATGGGCCCGAGTCGTCAAGTCGGTGGACGTGTGCAGCAGCCGCCTACGGCGACGGTCCGTATGGCCGAGCCGGTGCCTGTGGCGACCGGGCCAGACTACACCGTCGAACCGTTGCCGCCGGAACAGCCCGCCTCCGTGCGCACGCCGGAACAGCAGCGCTTTGAAGATCGCGCGTCGGCCACGTTGCTCGACGCGCTCCCAAACGGTGGCGCGAACGGACGCGCCCCACGCGAGCCTGCTGCGTCCCCAATGCCCACAGCGGAGACAAATCGCGCGCAAAATATTCCAGAAAGCATTCCGGGGCCGCGCGAGCTCATTCCGGAGTCGACGGGTCGCCATTTGACCGAGGATCAGATGCTCACGCGTAACATCGCGCGCGGGCTGACGACGGGCCATCCCGACGCGATCGACCACGCCGCACCGGAGATGGCCGAGCGCGTGCCGCCGAACGCTGTCCTCGTGCCGCTTCCGGATCACACGGGGAGCACGACCGCGAATGCCGCCCTGGCTGACGCGATCGCGAACCTGCACGGCGATGCCGACGTGGTCGACGTGCTCGGGCGCTCTGCGCAGGTTGGGAACTCGCGCGAGCTCCGCGAGAAGGGGAAGCCGGGCGTCACCGCCGACGAGCACGAGGCGTCGCTCACGACCAACGGCGACGTGCCGAAGGATCGGCCGGTCGTGTTCGTCGACGCCGTGGAGACGACGGGGGCCGCAGCGGAAGGCGCGCGCCGCGTTCTGAACCGCCCGGACGGCGAGATCGTGGCGTTCGCGAGGGCGCCAATCCCGGCTGGCGAGCAGGTGGCGTTGCCGAAACCGGCTTCGGATGCATCTTCCCTGCAGCGGGGAAAACCCGAGAAAATTTCACCCGAGGCTCCCGCCAGTGCCGATACTTCGACTGCCGTCTCAACGGAACGCACCGAACCCGTCGCCGAACGCCCCGCCGAGCCGGAACGCGCCGTCGAGCCGCGAGACGAGCAGCGGGGAGAAGACCTCCCAACCCTGGACGAGGACCGAGACGGACGCCTTTCTGAATCGCCTGCTGGTTCGGAAGGGACTGCGGCGTCCGAGCGCGAAGTCCCTGAGCGCGCCTCCGAAGCATCCCCGCGTGGTACGGCCGACGCCGAATCCGGGACCGGGCACGACGTAACGCCGCTCGGGAAGCGCGCTGCGGTCGACGGTCCCGCTGGGAAGTCCGGCGAAGTCCATTTCTCCGACGGCTCGTCGATCAAGTCGAAGTATCGGGTCATTGAAGCAGACGCGCTGGAGGCATCGCACCACCCGACGAGCTTCGCGAAGAACCCCAACTATCCCGACGGGGTGCAGGGGCGCGAGTACGCGGGCTCGCGCGGGCTCGCCGCGCGTCAGCATGTCGAAGCGCAGACGGGGAAGCTCCGCACCGGCCCGTTGCTGGACCTCGCGTCGGGCACGACGGACGGCCCGCCGATCATCACGCCGCACGGCATCGCGATCGCGGGGAACCAGCGTGCGATGATGCTGCGCCGCGCGACGTCGATCGCGCCCGAGCGCTATGCCGCCTATCGCACCGAGCTCGAATCGCGCGCCAAGGACTTCGGCCTCGATCCGGAAGAGATCAAGGGCATGAAGTCGCCCGTGCTCGTGCGCCAGCTCGATGATCCGTCGATCGACACGAACGACACGAAGACCCTCGCGCGCCTCAATCAGTTGTCGGATCAGCCGCCGACCAAGGCGAAGGACGCGCTTTCGGATGCGATGGGGCGCGCGAAGCAGATGCAGCAGGCCGGCGAGGCGCTTCAGCACTTCGCCGATACCATCGGTCCCGACGACACCGTCCGGGACTATCTGACCACCGGCAACGGCTGGCAGTTCGCGCGGAAGTTGATCGACGACGGGGTGATCTCACCGCAGGAGCGCGGCGCATTCTTCGACGCCGATGGCGCACTGACGTCGGCAGGGAAGGACGCGATCGAGAGCGCGCTCCGCGTCGCCGCGATCGGGGATCCGGACATCATTCATCGCACGCCCGCGAAGATCCTCCGCAAGCTGGAAAGCGCGCTGCCGGCGATCATTCACGCGAACGCGACGAAGACGTATGCGTTTTCGTCGGAGCTGCAGCCCGCGCTCGAATTGCTCGCCCGCGTCGACGCGATGAAAGGTGCGATGCAGGCTCGCGGTGAGACGGTCGGCGACTTCGGCGTGAAGGACTACCTCGCGCAGCAGGACGCGTTCGGCAATCAGGTGCCGGAAGCCGTCTCCGACTTCGCGACGTTCCTCGAGCGCGCGCCGAAAGCCGACGTGACGGCCGCGCTGCGCGAGTACGCGAAGGTTGCGGCGCTCGGCACCGATGCGTCGCAGTCCGATGATCTCTTCGGCTATGAGCCGGAAACGAAGTCCGGACTCGCCGGACGGCTGCTCCGCGTCGGTGAACGAGGGAGCTTCGATTCGCGCCAGCTTGGCCGTTGGAAGCTGGTCGACGCGGACGGAAAGGTGATCGATCTTGCGCACACGCCGCGCGAAGCGTCCGTGGCCCGCACTCCGGAACAGTCGACGGTGGCCGATCGCGTCGTCGCGCGAGTGAAGGACATCGGTTTGCCCGATGGTGGTGAGCGGAAACGCCAGCTCGAGGAGGCGGCGAAACGCGGGCTGATCGATCCGGTCGGCCGCACCATGAAGACCGCCCGCGACGCGGCCACACTCATGCAGGCGTTCCGCCATCCTGCGATGGAGATTCTGCACGCCTTCGTGAAGGACGCCGAGGGAAACGTCGTCGGCCACGTGATGGCGACGTCCGGCGCGCTGAGTTGGTCGGCGGTGCCCGAGAACTTCACCGCAGAAATCGCCAAGCTCGCAAAGGCCGCGGGCGGCGTTGAAGTCGAGCTCGGACACAATCATCCGTCGGGCGATCCAAAGTACTCGGGCGAAGACCTGATCATGACGGTCAACCTGGCGGACGAACTCGCCGAGCATGCGCTCAAGCTGACCGGACACACGATCATCGATCACGACAAGGCGAGTCTGATCGACGTCGATCTCGACGCGGGTCGTCTGCACTTCTCAGAGGTGACGGACCTGCCGTCAGACGGCGCGCCGTGGACGACGGCGGTCGAGTCGGGCTACCCCTTCCTTAAGAGCAACGACCAACTCGCGGAGTATCTCTTTGCGGTGCATGATCCCGGCGCCGCCACCCTGACGTACGTCGATACGCAGCGGCGGGTCGTCGGCATCGTGCCGAAGTTGCCGGAGGCCATGACGCTAGAGCAGATGCGCGAGTGGCTTCCCAACGAACTGAAAGTCATGGGGGCGGCGAACGTCATCATCGGGGCTGAGGGCGAACTCGCCAGCCAGATCGCCGACGACGTCGGCCTTGCGCAACGCTCCCACGGTCCGCAACATGAATGGGCGGATGATGTGTTCGATGTCCTCGCCGTGCAGACTGCGTCCGGCGACACCCCTGCAGCGTACACAAGCTATGCGAAACAAGGCGTCGTCCAAAGCAAACCCGTCCGAATCCCCGAAGACGCCCGGCGTCACACCATCCGACTCCGGTCCGGCGAGTCCGCGGACGCTCAGGTTCGACGAGCTGCCGCACCAGAAGGGGCCGATGCGAACGGGCGGGACGACACTGCCGCCCGAGAATCCGGGCGAGTATCCCCGGCAGACCGAGTAGGCGAGGACACCGAAGCGCCCGGCTCGGCAGAGTCGGGCGATCGTGTATCTGTCCCTGACGAACTCACGTCGCGGTCGCTCGAGGATTGGAGCCGTGCCGTGGAGCGTCAATTCGGCCTTGAACGGTTCGATCTCTCGCTGAAGAAGAACGGCGACATTCACGCCGCCGTCATGGTCGTGCCGCGCGAACTCCGCGGTCAGGGCATCGGCACGCAGGCGATGACCGCACTCACCGACTTGGCTGACGTGCATCAGCGGCGCATCGTGTTGACGCCGGCCGACCGCGGCGACCTTGACGGCGCCGGGACGACCTCGCGGGCGCGCCTTGAGAAGTTCTACCGTCGGTTTGGTTTCGTGAAGAACGCCGGTCGCGCGCGCGAGTTGACGCTGCAGGATTCGATGTACCGCGATCCACAGGCGCGTGCGGCTAACGAGCGCGCTCCTGCGGCCGACGTCACGCGCACCGAAGCGTTCCGTCTGTGGTTCGGGGACAGCAAGGTCGTCGATGCCGACGGAAATCCGCTCGTCGTGTACCACGGCACCCAAGCGAACTTCGACACCTTCCGCGTCGGCTCAGCCGAGGGATGGGGGAAGGGCATCTACTTCACGGATAACCGTCAGGTCGCGGCCGACGAGTTTGGGCACAAGGGCCGCGTCATCGACGCGTACGTCTCGCTGCAGAACCCGTACATCGACGGCAAGACGCACATCACCGATGACGCGCTCGAGGGAACGGCGGCGTGGCAGCGCGTCAAGGATCGGTTCGACGATGCGCGCGACGCATGGAACGAGGATGGCCGCTTCGTCGGCGACGCGCTGCGCGAACTCGGCTACGACGGCGTCATCGCCCAGGGCAGCAACAGCATCGACGGAAAGGAGATCGTCGCCTTCCATCCTGAGCAGGTGAAGAGCGCCAGTGCGAATTCTGGGTGGTTCGACCGCAACAATCCGAGCATTGTCGCTGAATCGGCTGAAACGCCGTTCGCCTTCGGCAACGGCGAGGAGCGGACCACCGGGATCTCCAACGCCGTCAATGCGCGCACGCGCGACGAGCTCGGTATGGAACGGCGCCGGCGCGTCGAGCCGCGCACGCAGCAGGAGATGTACGACGCCGGCAAGGCCACGGCTGACGCCGATCCCTCGGCCATCCCGAGACTGCTCGACGAGCTCCGGCAGAATCCTGAGAAGATCGTCGGCACGGCAACGGAAGCCGGGTTGCTGCTCAAGCATCGCGTCGATCTCGACAACAAGCTGAAGGAACTGGTCGCCGCGAAAGACCGAGCCGTCGAGGCGAACGATGCCGATGCCGAACGGCTCGCCCGGTTGCAGTTGGCGGCGCACCGTGAAGCGATTCGCGAGTTCGTTGATTTGGCCGAGCGCACCGGCACCGCGTCCGGTCGCGCCCTCGCCGCGCGCAAGATGATGTCGAAGCTCGACTACTCACTGTCGCACATGGAGGCGATGGCCGAGTCGGCGAAGGGGTCGGCGCTCGACGAGCAGGAGTTGACGCGGATCAAGGCGCTCCACGACGAGCTCGTCGAAAAGCTCGCTGCGGCCGAGCGGGATCTTGCGGCCGCGAACGAGCGCGCGGCGATCGCCGAAGCCGACTTCCATCATGCGCAGCTGCGAGTCGAGGCGATGAAGCCGCTGATGGACAAGGCATCGACGCGCCTCGGCTCGGCGGCGGAAGCGGCGAAGGCGCGGCTCCGCGCGCGTGGGCTCCGCGCGATGGCGGGCCTCGATCCGACGGACTTGGCCGACTACTCCATTATCGGCGCCGCAGCGTTGGCGAAGGGCGTCGTGCGGTTCTCCGAGTGGTCGAAAGCGATGAAGGCGTCCCTCGGCGACGACATCACGCCGCACCTGAAGGAGATTTTCGACGCGTCGAACACGCAACTGAACAAAGAGTTGAATCGGGCACGGGCGCTCGAGTCACGGAAGCCGCCGGTCCGGAAGGCCCCGCAGACAGCAGACATGCGCGAGAAGATGATGGCTCGGCTTGACGACGGCGCCGCCCTCCGCGAGCTCCGGCCTTACCTTCGCAAGCTCGCGCTCGAGCACATTCGCGCCGGCGTCACCGGGCGCGAGGCGGTGCTCGACGCGCTCTATCGCGATGTCTTGGCGACGGGCGCATCGGCGACGAAGGCACAGGTGCGTGACGCGCTGAGCGGCTATGGCGACTTCCATCCACTCGACAAGGCGAAGGACAAGGCCCGGCTCCGCGAGATCCACGCGGAAGCGCAGAAGCTCGCGCAGCTCGAGGCGCTCAAGCGTGGGGAAGCCCCGCTCGCGACCGGTTTCGAGCGACAGGCGCCGAGCGACGAGGCGCGTCGGCTCACGAAAGAAGTCAACGAGGCCAAGAAGGCGGCGGGGATCCGGTCCGACATCGACGACGCGACGCGGCTGCGTTCCGCGCTCGCCGCCGCGAAAACGCGCATCCGGAACACGATCGCGGATCTGCGCACCGAGATCGACACGGGCGAGCGGCTCGTGCGCGGCAAGCATGTCCTGATCGGGGACGCCGAGCTCGGCGCGCTCCGCGGAGAACTGGCCGAGCTCCGGAAGGCGGAAGCAGAGATCTTCGGCAAGAAGGAGATGACCGACGCACAGCGCCTCGAGCTGGCCGTGAAGGCCGCGCGCCGCACCGCCGATATGTGGCAGGATCGGCTCGACGCCGCCCGGAAGGGTGAGTTCCCGTCGGCCGCGAAACGCCGGATCCTCGGTAACGACGAGATCGAGTCGCTCCGCGCCCGCGCGATCCAGGCGCGAGACGAGTACGAGGCGCTCAAGGCATCGGACCCCGCCCAGCAACTCGCCGCCGAGCAGCGGGCGAATGCGCAGTATCGCGCGAACCTTGCCAGGCGCGAGGCCGAGCTGCTCGATCGCCTCGCGCGCGAAGACTACAAGCCACGGCCGCTCAAGCCGGGGACGCGGCTCGATGCCGAGTCGTTGCGCCGGAAGGCCGAAGTCGAGGACGTGAAGCAGCGCTTCCACGATGCGGTGCGCACGTTCGAGAAAGCGAATCGCAGCACGCCCGAGAAAGCCCGGGACGCCGCGCTCGCGTTCATTCGCGCCGGCGCGCTGTCCTACCCGTCGGTGATTCTCAAGCTGACGAGCGTGGCGCTGAGCCGCCTGGTGACGACACCGATCACCGATCTGGCGGCGCTCGGCGTTGCGAACGCGCTGCCGCGGCTGGCGGCCGGCGCGCCGCGATACGGCGCGCGATCGCTGCGGGTCGCGATCGAATCCGAGGCCGCGGCGCAGGTGGCGATGTGGACGGAGGGGCTCGCCGACGCCGGCCGGATGCTCACGAACAAGCAGTCCCGTCTCGCGCTCGTCCACGCGAAGAACAAGCTCCCACACGAGTGGTTCGAGTACTTCGGGTCGATCCACGCCGCGCTCAAGGAGCCGATCAAGCGTGCGGAGTACGCCCGGGCGCTCTATCGTCTCACCGTCGAGGCGATCGAACGCGGCGAGAACACGACCGACGAGTTCGTGAAGCTCCGGCTGTCGACGGAGGCGTACCTGCACGCCGAGCGCGCCGTCGCGATGAACGATAACGTCGTCGTGAGCGCGTGGAACGACGGGCTTCGTCGCCTCGAGCGCAAGGATCCGGTGACGGGGAAGCCGAACCCGCTGGGCGTCTTTCTCGCGACCGCGCTCCGCGCTGAGATGCCGATCGTCAAGGCACCGACGAACGTGATCGTGGACGCCGGCGAATACATCGCCGGGTTGCCGCTGGGCGCGGCGCGCGCGGCTTGGTCGTACGCGCATGGCTTGGATGATCTGAAGCCGGTCGAGCGCGATTCAATCCTACGCCTCTTGAGTAAGGGGCTTGTCGGCATGGCGATCATGGCGCTCTACTTCTACAAGCACGACACGATCGAGTTCGGCGGGTTCTATGAGCCTGGCGAGAAGCGGAAGCCGGACGAGGTGCCGGCCGATGCGCTCCGCGTGGGCACGCACGTTATTCCGAAGAACCTGCTGCATAATCCCGTGTTCATGGCCGGCCAGTTTGCCGCGTCGATCGCGCGCGTCGCGCCGACCCGCGTCCATCCGCGCGACGAGGATCCGGTCGGCTACGGCAGCGCCCTGACGGCCGCGAGCGTCGGGTTGCTCGACGAAGTCCCCATCGTCGGCTCCTTGGTCGGCGACACGCGCCAGCTCATGGATCCCAAGACGCGCGAGGAGTTCCTATCGAAGAAGTTCGCGTCGATGGCCGTCCCGGGCGTCGTGCAGTGGATTGCGACGCAGACCGACTCGACCGATGCGCCACGTAAAGCGGCAGGACTCGTGCAGAACCTGCAACTGCGCACGCCTGGGCTCCGTCGCTCCGTGCCGCTGGACGAGAAGAAGATCCGTCGCACTGAGCGGCTGAGTCAGAGCAGCACGCCGTAGTCGTCTCCCGAAATTTCGCGTTTCCGAAATTTCGCTAACCGGAATCTCGCG
>CBHWBX010000010.1:0-22285 GCA_966111935.1 uncultured Gemmatimonadaceae bacterium | reverse complement strand
TTGGAGTCGGCGTCGAGCGCCAGGAGCTCGAGCTCCGCCCCGATCGCTCGCCGCTCCTCCGCCTCGGGCGCGAACGACGACGCGAACAGTGCATCACGCCACGCGCGTCGCTCGGCGGGCGCCGCGTCCATCAGACCGGCGCCAGCAGCGACAGCGCGAACCGGCTGCCGTCGTCGACGTACCACTCGGCGATGTGCAGGCCCGCCGCCCGCGCCATCTCTTCGACCGCCGGACGATCGTACTTGTAGCTCACTTCCGTGCGGATGCTCTCGCCATCGCGCAAAGCGATCGTAGGCAGTCCAGGGATGTGCACGACCTGCTCGCCGATCGCGACGAGATGCATCTCGATCCGGCAGGTGCGCTCATCGTAGAACGCACGATGGGCGAAATGCTCCGACACGAAGTCGGCCCCGAGCTCGGCGTTGAGCACGCGCAGCAGGTTGCGATTGAACTCCGCCGTGACACCCGCCGCGTCGTTGTACGCCGCGCGCAGGACTTCAGGCGACTTGCGCAGGTCGGTGCCGAGAAGAAATCGATCCTCTGGCCGCATGCGCGCGCGAACGCGGCGCAGCAGCGCCACGGCGTCGCCGGCGTGGAAGTTCCCGATCGTGCTGCCGAGGAAGGCGAACAGCAGCGGCCGCGGAAGCGTACCGGGAAGACTGACGTCGGCCTCGACGTCGGCGACGACGGGCACGACGCGCAGCTGCGGGTACTCCCTGCTCAGCCCGCGCGCCGTCTCGCCGAGGTAGTCCCCGCTCACGTCCAGGGGGACGTACGTCGCGTCTCGCTCACGCTGCGTCAGCGCGTCGAGGAGAATGCGCGTCTTTGCCGCACTCCCCGCTCCGAGCTCGACGAGCGTGCGCGCGCCGCTGTGCGCCACGATCTCCGACGCGCGCTCGAGCAGAATCTCGCGCTCGGCGCGCGTCGGATAATACTCGGGGAGCTGCGTGATCTCCTCGAACAGGCGCGAGCCGCGCTCGTCGTAGAAGTACTTTGACGGCAGCTCGCGCGGCGTGCGAAAGAGACCGCGCCGCACATCGGCGAGCACCGTCGCGCGGCGCGCGTCGGCCGCCCGTCGTCCGCCCTCGTGCGAGAATGCCGCCGGGCTAGCCATTCGACGCGCACCGGAAGCCGCTGAAGATCTGGCGGCGAATCGGATAGTCCCAGTTGCGGAAGCTGTTGCGAATCGCGCCCGGCCGGGTCGCCCACGAACCGCCGCGCAGCACCTTGTATTCGTTGCCGAAGAACACTTCCGAGTACTCCCGATAGGGAAACGTCGCGTAGCCGGGATAGGGCGTGAAGTCGCTCGACGTCCACTCCCAGACGTCGCCGATCATCCCGTAGCAGCCGAGCGGCGACCAGTTGTCCGCGTACGCTCCGGCCGGCGCGACGTCGAACGAGAGCTGATCGACATTCGCGCGCTCGCACGTCGCCGGTTCATCGCCCCACGGAAACGCCTGCATGGTGCGTGTCGCGGGATTCCAACCGGCGGCAACCTCCCACTCGATCTCCGTGGGCAGACGTTTGCCGGCGAAGCGCGCGAACGCCTCCGCCTCGTGATAGCAGACGTGACAGACCGCGCGCGCGGGATCAACGGCATCGATGCGGTCCATCACCCGCACGCGCCACTCGTCACCGTCGCGCAGCCAATACTTCGGCGCTGCGGCACCGCTCTCCTCGCGCCACCGCCATCCCTCGTCGCTCCAGAGCGAGCGGCGCGTGTAGCCGCCGCTGCGCATGAACGCGAGGAAGTCGCCGTTCGACACCGGAAAGACGTCGATCGCGAACGGCGCAACGTCGCGCTCGTGCGAAGGGCGCTCGTTGTCGTATGCGGCGCGACGATCGTTGGTGCCGACCGGAACGCGCCCTCCGTCGAAGCGCGCCATGCCGCGTTGCGGCAGCTCTCCCGTCCGCGTGCGCAACGGCGCGCGCGCCGCCGGATACGCCGCGCCCTGCTTGAGCTGGAGCGTTTGGAGAATCGTCTCGTTGTGCTGGTATTCGTGCTGGAGCACCATCGAGTAGACGTATCCGTCGCGCAGCAACGGATCCTCGCACGCGAGATCGACGCGCGCGAGGCGGTCGACGACGCGCGCGCGGATCTCGTCCATCATCGCACGACACTCGTCGAGCGACGGCAGCGCGAGTGCGCCGCGCACCTTGCGCGGATGCTCGAACGGATTGTAGATGCCCGGCATCTCGCCGAACTCCACCGGCCCGTCGAGGTTGCGCACGAGCCAGAGCTCCTCGAAGTGCGCGATGTGCCCGAGATCCCAGATGATGGGACTCATCAGCGGATCGTGCTGCCGATGCAGGTCCGCGTCGTCGAGCGGCGCAACGAGCGACAGCGTACGTTCTCGCGCTTCAGCGAGCCGGGTGACGATGTCCTGAGGCGTCATGCGTACCCAGCGGAGTTTGCAAGACTCCGACCGCGCGCGCCGTGACTATGTCTTCGTTATCGGGTAGTTACTTCGTGGCGCTCGTCTGGTCGTCGTTACGACGGGCGATCCACATCGGCTCGGCCACGCAATGGTCGAAGTCGGCACCGCGGCACGACGACCGCGCCGAACGCTCGACCTCGCGACGCACGACGTCCGGATAGCGGCCGCAGTCACGTGTATTGCTGCCGCGGACGCAGCCGTTGTAGCGGAGGAGCGCCTTCCTCCACGCCGCGTCCTGATCGTCGACGATCGCCGACGCTTTCTCGGCGACCCACCCGAGGATGAAGATGCCGTACTTGAGGTTGGTCGAGTCCGTGCGCACGTTCGTGCCGAACTTCCGGCCGAGCCCGCGCCACGGTCGCGGATGCACCTGCATCAGGCCGACGGCGCCGACGTTGGAGCGCGCCGACGACTTGAGCTCGTCATTCTCGGTAAGCATCACACCGAGCACGAGCGCCGGCGGTACTTTTCGGGTGTATGCTTCGCGCACGGCGACGTCGGCGAGCGAGCGCGCCCGCTTCTGCGTCACCTTGCCCGTGCGGAGCAGATCCATCGCAAAGAGCTCGCGGTCGAGCAGGAATTGCGGGGTCGCCAACGCGACCTCGGCCGTACCGGTCGTCCAGGGAGCGTGATTCTTCGACGAATCAACATACCGATGCTCGACGAGCTGCTCGGCGACCGGCTTCCGGGAGACATAGTACGGCTGAGTGACGTTGACGGCCACGACAATTGCCGCGACTGAACAGACGGCAATACAAGCCTGCGACCAGAACGAACGCTTGGAGGGAATAGGCGAGGGTCTCCCAGAGACGGGGGAGGCATGAGAGCCTGAAGACACCGGGCACAGCAGCCGCACGATCCGGACAGCGCGCCGAGCTCAGCCAAATGGATGGCTGGCAAGCGGTTACGTATTTCATACCCTAAGGCGCCGTCCCGAATCATGCAACCTGAGCCGTAGCATTTTTACATGTAACCGCGGCACTGTTTTTGTGTGGAAGCAATTGGGCGCCCCCCGCCGATCGACGGCGTCCGTCTCTTTCAAGGATCCGCATCACAACATGGGAAGCACCATCCCCGCGAGCTCCGATCTGACGCCACCGCCGGCGGCTTCACGGCCACCGCGCATCAAGAAGAAGAAACGCATCCCGGCGACGACGATGTACATGATCGTCTTCGCGGTGCTGATTGCCGTCGCCGTGTTGATTCAGTTCGGCGTGCACATGGCACGCACCGACCCGCGCGACTCGCGCGCGATCGCCGAGCGTGAGCTCCAGGTGAACACGCTCCAACCGGGCGAACACGTCTACCGCATGGTGTCGGTGTTCAAGCGCCCCGCGATCAGCTACTTCCGGGCGACGCGCGGCATTCTCGCGATCACCAACAAGCGACTGCTCTATCTCGGGCTCGAACCGCGCGACCTGCTCGCCGCGCCCGATCTGCCGCCGACCTTCGAGGAACGCGACTTCCCGATCGACACGACGGTGAACGTCTCGGCGGGACGCACCTTCTTCGGGCTCGCCAAGGCAATCGTCATCAAGACGCCGAACGAAGAGCTACGCCTCGGCGTGCCCTCGGGGGCGTGGCCGCAGGCCGACGTGTTGATCGTCGCGATGGACGTGCGGCGCGACAAGGCGATCGTGGCGAGCGCCGAGCAGAGACAGTTCCTTGCCAAGGCGGAAGCGCAGCGCAAAGCCGCCGAAGCGGAGCGCCGCAAAGCGAAGTATTACACCGTGCGCCGCGGCGACGCGCTCGGATCGGTGGCGACGATGTGGAACACGACGACCGACCGCCTGCGTACCTGGAACAAGCTGCCCGACAATCGCATTCGCGTCGGACAGGTGTTGCTCGTGCGCCCCGCGCTGTAGCTACTTCACCACGTCGACGCGCGCCTCCGCGTCGACGACGACGCGCAGGACGAACGCTGTCGGTTTGGTGTAGAGGCGGTCGATTCGCACGTCGGTGACCGCGCCCGACACCATCACGCCCGGCGCGAGCTCTCGATTGAGCTCCGTGCCGAGCTCCGTCTTCAGCCGGTCGAGCTGCTCGCCGATCGCAAGACGACCGTGCCCGCTCGCCGAATCGAGCGCGTGACGGATCAGCGGCGCGCCGAGGGTCGCCTTGATGCTCGACATCTTGCTCGCGCTCTCGAGTGTGTATTTGAGATCGCTGATCAGGAGGTTGCGCGCCGTCGGATCGTATCCGATCCGCCCGAGCAGGTAGAACGCACCGGCCATCTTGCCGGTCACGTTGACCTTCACGACGACCGAGTCGCCGAAGCCCCATACGTTGATGTCGCCGACGGTGATCCCCTTCCCCGCGACTTCACCGGAGAGCGCCGCCGTCGCGCGGTGGCTGATGTCGTCGAACGGGACTTCGATCTCGAGCGGAACGTGGATGCCCGCCGGCCGCGCGGCGAGGGTGAGCGTCGGCAGCGGCTTGCGCTCGGCCGGCGGCTGTGCGCCGACGACAATGCGCGGATGCGCCGTGATGACGAGCGCGGTGTTCGCGGCGCCGCCGTTGCCGACGACCGGCGCGAGGCTGACGCCGTCGGGCGACATCGCGAACCAGACCGTGGATGCCGAGTCGACGGCGAAGGGATGCTGGAGCGTGCGCCAGAGTGAGTCGGCCGCCGGACGCAGATCGGCGACCGCGGGGACGATCGAGTCGAACTCCTGGCGCAGATGCGCGAGCTGGCCGTCGATCATACGCCCGACGATCGGCGTCGCGTCGATGCGGAGCGCCGTGACCTCGCAGGGGTCGAGGACCTTCGGGGCGAGCACAGTAGCGCGCGACGCGAGACGCCAGTCGGTCCGCCAGTAGAGATTCGTCGCCAGACGCATCTCGGCGCGACGCATCGTCTCGGGCTCGTAGCCGCAGCTCGCGACGCCGACGCCCCCGGGCAGCCCGACGCGCGCACGGAACCGCATCCGCGTGTACAGCGTGATGCGGTCGTTGATCATCTTGAGGTCGAGCGTGTCGCGCCGGTAGACGTACTGGTGGCAGACCAGCCCGCCCATCGCGCTGCACTTCGCGCGGTCGAGACTGTCGGCGGCGGGAAAGACGGAGTCGATCCGCGTCTTCATCGACGCCATCGAGATCGAGACGGGGATCGCGATCGTCGCCTGCTCCATCGGCGGGACGTTCGGCGTCGCCACGGCGGGGGTCGGGGTGGGGACGTCGAACTTGTGCGGCGAGCACGCCGCGCCGACGAACGCCGCGCAAACGAGAAGTAAACGTTTTCCGTGCATGCGCTGTCGAATCTAATACCTTGACAGTCTAAGTATCCGATTGAATACTCAGACTGTCTAGGCAACGGCTCCCGACATGCCCTCTACCGATTCGAACAAAGACCGCCTCCACGGCACCCTCGACGCGCTCGTGCTCAAGACGTTGAGCTGGGGGCCGCGCCACGGCTACGCGATCGCGCGCTGGCTCGAGGAGACCACCGACAGCGCGATCCAGGTCGAGGAGGGCTCGCTCTATCCGTCGCTCTACCGCATGGAGCGCAAGGGATGGATCGAAGCCGAGTGGGGCATGTCGGAGCTCGGACGCAAGGCAAAGTTTTACCGGCTCACCCCGAAGGGACGCCGGCAGCTCAAGGCGGAGACGGCCGAGTGGGCGGCGTTCGCCAACGTCGTCTCGCGCGTGCTCCTTCCCGACAGCGGAGCCTGAGATGGCGCGCATCGGCCGTGGACGGAAGCAGCTCTCCTCGCCGATCTGGCGCGCGAGCGTCGAGGAGGAAGTCGACGCCGAGCTGGCCTTTCACGTCGAGATGCGCACGCGCGAATACATCGCGCAGGGCATGACGCCGGACGCCGCGCGCGCCGCGGCGATCGCGAAGTTCGGCAACATCGGCTCCGTCAACGCCGAGTGCCGCACGATTGGACATTCACGGGAGCGAGTGATGGAGCGAACGGAATACTTCAGCGAGCTCGCGCACGATGTGCGCTTCGCGCTGCGCCAGCTGCTCAAGACCCCGGCGTTCACGATGATCGCCGTCCTAACGCTCGCGCTCGGGATCGGCGCGACGACGGCGATCTTCAGCGCGGTGCAGGCCGTGGTGCTGCGCCCCTTCCCCTTCCTGCGCCCGAACGAGCTGGTGTTCGTGTTCAACACCTGGAAGGGGAACGACGCCGGTGTGCCGATCGGCACCTACGCCGACTGGCGCGCGCGCTCGAAGGCCTTCTCGAACCTCGCCGCGATCGGGTTCACCTCGGTGACGATCTCGGAAGGCGATACGCCGCTGCGGACCTCCGCCGCGCGCGTCACCGCGAACATGTTCCCCATGTACGGCGTCCAGCCGGCGATGGGACGCGTGTTCACCGCCGATGAAGACGAGCCGGGGCGCGACAACGTCGTCGTGCTCAGCGACGCGTTCTGGAAGACACAGTTCGCGTCCGATCGAGGGATCGTCGGAAAGACGATCACGATCAACGGCCGACCGCGGACGGTCGTGGGCGTGATGCCCGCCGGCTTCGACCCGACGGATTCGCACGAGGCGCTCTGGCTGCCGGCGGCATTCACACCGGAGCAGCTCGTCTTCCACGACGAGCATGGACAGTACGTCGTCGGCCGGCTCAAGCCTGGAACGACGGTCGCGGCCGCGCAGCGTGAGATGGAGGCGGTCGCGAAGCAGCAGGAGGCCGATTTCCCGAAGACGAACACCGGCTGGGGCGCGCACGTGCAGCCGCTCGCCGAAGCGATCGTCGGCGACTATCACGATCGCCTGCTCGTCCTGCTCGGGGCCGTTGCCTGCGTGCTGCTCATCGCCTGTGGAAACGTCGCCAATCTGCTCCTCGCTCGCGGCGCGAGCCGCGCGAAGGAGCTCGCGATTCGCAGCGCGATCGGCGCGGGCCGCGGCCGTATCCTGAGACAGCTGCTCACCGAGAGCTTCGTGCTCGCGCTGCTGTCGACGATCGCCGGTGTGCTGCTCGCCTGGCTGGCGATCCACCTGCTCCTCGGGGCGGCGCCGGCGAACATTCCGCGGCTCGCGGACACGCGCATCAACGGCGTGGTGCTCGCATTCGCGCTCGGCCTGGCGATCCTCAGCACGATGGTGTTCGGTCTCGTTCCCGCGCTGCGCATCGTCCGCGGCGAGCTGCAGCAGACGCTGCGCGAGGGCGGGAAGACGTCGCTCGCGAGCGCCCGCGACCGTGTGCGCACGGTGCTGATCGCCGGCGAGGTCGCGATCGCGTTGACGCTGCTCGTCGGCGCCGGCCTGCTCATTCGCACGGCGATGTACCTCAACACCGTCGACCCAGGGTTCAAGCCCGACGGGCTCGTGATGGCGCGCGTCGCGCTGCGTCCGGCGCCCGACGCCGAGGCGGCGGCAACTGAGGCCGAGCAGACGTTCATCCGTCTCGTCGACGCCACGAAGGCGCAGCCCGGCGTCGCCACTGCGGCAGTGACGACGCAAGCCCCGCTCGGCGCGGGCGGCGGCTCGAACGGTCTCGTGCGCGAAGGCGGCGTGTTCCCGAAGGACGTCGTCGATGCGCGGTCGCGCATGGTGACCCCCGGCTACCTCGCGGCGATGGGCATTCCGCTGCTCAAGGGGCGAGACATCGGCCCCGAAGACGTGAAGGGCGGACTGCGGGTGATGGTGCTGAGCGCCGCCGCGGCGAAGGCGCTCTGGCCGAATGAAGATCCGATCGGCAAACGCGTCAGCTGCTGTGAAGGGAACGAGGGCGATCCGCGCTACAAGACCGTGATCGGCGTCGCCGGCGACGTGCGCACGGCCGGTCCGCTGCAGGACGTCATGCCGGAGTTTTACATCCCGATCGTGCAGGCGCCGCCGATCGCGTGGCGGTGGGTCAACCGCACGATGACGCTCGTTGCCCGCGCGAAGAGCGGCGACGCCGCATCGGTCGCGCCGACGCTGCGCAACGCCGTGAAGTCGGTCGATCCGACGCTGCCGGTGTGGAACGTCTATACGATCGGCGATCGCATCAAGGCATCGATGGCCGAGTCGCGCTTCCACCTCATGCTGCTCGTCACCCTCGGCTGCGTCGGTCTCGTGCTCGCGGCGGCCGGCATCTACAGCGTGATCGCCTACTTCGTCGCGCTGCGCACCCACGAGATCGGCGTGCGCATGGCGCTTGGCGCCACCTCGCGTGACGTCGTTCGGCTGTTGACGCTGCAGGGATTGCGGCCGGTCGTGATCGGCGCGATCGCCGGCTCGATCGCCGCACTCTGGGCGACGCGTCTCCTCGCCAACTCGCTGCGCGGCGTTCGCACGAGCGATCCAGTGACGTTCGTCGCGGTGACGGCGGTGCTGTTGTTGGTCGCGCTGGTGGCGATCTTGATTCCCGCGCGCCGTGCAACCTCCGTCGATCCGACGATGGCGTTGCACGGCTAGCTGTCATCCTGAGCGAAGCGACGCCGTTGGAGTGATCCGTCCCCGACACTCGCCAAAGCCAATGCGGCGGTGGCCGGGGCGCTCGCAGTAGCCGCGGATGATCACCTCGTCGCCGTCCTGCAAAAACGTGCGCGTCTCGCCCGACGGAAGTGTGAGCGGTTCGGTGCCGCGCCACGTGCGCTCGAGCAGGCAGCCGCGGGAATCCTTCGTCGTGCCGGACACCGTGCCGCTCGCGAGCAGATCGCCGGGCCGGAGGTTGCAGCCGTTGCTCGCGTGGTGCGTGACGAGCTGAGCGATCGTCCAGTACATCGCCGTGAAGCTGCCGCGGCTGACGAGGAACCGTGCGCTCCCCTCGTCGCGCATGCGCGCGGTCGTTAGCAACACCTCGAGCGTGATGTCGATCCCGCCCGATTTAGTATCATTCTGCGAATTGAGATACGGCAGCGGCGCGGGATCGCCTTCCGGACGCGCGTACGCGGGCGCGCGGAAGGGCGCGAGCGCGTCGAGCGTCACCACCCACGGCGAGATCGACGTCGCGAAGTTCTTGGCGAGGAACGGCCCGAGCGGCTGATACTCCCACGTCTGGATGTCGCGCGCCGACCAATCATTCACCAGGCACAGGCCGAACACGTGCCGCTCGGCGTCGTCGATCGGGATCGACGTGCCCATCGCATTTCCCTGCCCGATGAACGCGCCGACCTCGAGCTCGTAGTCGAGACGCTTGCTCGGACCGAACGACGGCGGCCCGTCGGCGCCGTCGCGCGTCTGCCCCTGCGGACGCGTGATCTCCGTCCCGCTCACGACGATCGACGACGACCGGCCGTGATAGCCGATCGGCACCCACTTGTAGTTCGGCAGCAGCGGGTTGTCGGGACGGAACATGCTCCCGACATTCGTCGCGTGCGCGATCGACGCGTAGAAGTCGGTGTAGTCGCCGATCCGCGCCGGGAGAAACAGCTCGGCATCGTCCATCGGCACGAGCAGCGCCGGCGTGGGCTCGGCGCCGTCACGCAGCCGCTCGCTCACCGCGTCGCGCAGCTCCCGCACGGCATCGCGTCCCATCGCCATGAGGTCGTTGAGCGACTCGGCGCGAAGCACGTCCGCCGCGGCGAGATCGAAGATCTGGTCGCCGATCGCGACGCCGACGCGCGGCGTCTCGTCGCTCCCGCGACGGCGGAACACGCCGAACGGCAGATTCTGAATCGGGAAATCGGTGCTCGGGTCGTTGGCCGATGCGACCCAGGAGCGAAGCGCGGGATCGTGCGTGGCGTCGAGCATGGTCATGGGAGCAGTGAGAGCGCGCGCAGCTCGTCCACCGGCTCGCGGAACGAGCAGGAACCGAACGACGACGCCACGCGATCGCGGGCGGCACTGGCCTGATCCGAGCGCAGCTCGTGCCCGCGCCAGTGAATCACGTCGCGCGTCACCTCGATCGCCGATGCATCGCGTTCCTCGAGCAGCGCGATCGCCTCGGCGTCGGTGAGCTCGTCGAGGAGCGCCGCGGTGAGGAAGACGTTCAGATAACCGTACATCGCCCCACGGGGCGCGTCCGGCGCATAGGTGAGACGATACTCGGCGCGCAGCGGATGATGCAGCCCCGCCGTCGCCTTGAACGGCACGCGTGCCTGGGCGCAGCGGCGCATGAATCGCACGATGTCGCGGGCCGCGGGAAAGGCATCGGCGGTGACACCGCCCGTACGAATCTTCGCTGCGATGCCGGCGTCGCGAACCGCCTCGACGAGCGGGCGCGGATCGTCGGTCACCGAGAGCTCGGCAAACAGCGCGAAGCGATTTCCGGCCGCGGTCGCCGCGGCAGCGATCGCCTGCGGCGACGTAAATCTGCCTTCGAGGGAATCGACCCGCGCACGCTCGACGTTCCGCTCGTTGAACGCGTCGACCGTCGCGATGTCGGCCGCGGCCTCGGCGCCGAGGAGCGCCGAGATATCCCACGGATCGCCGACCTCGAGTGCGTCGAGCTCGCGCTCGAGCTCCGCGAGACGGTTCGCGGGAACGACAAACCGGCCGAGCATCCAGGCTTCGGGCTCGCGCCGGTAGTCGGCGTAGTTGCGAACCGCGGCCGGCATGTCCAGCGCCGCCGGCGGAAACAGGCCCGCGTAGTCGACGATTCCGGACAGCAGCGGCCGCAGCGCGCTCACTTCAGCTTCTTCTTCGTTTCGACGATGGTCCCGCGGCACTTCGGCGAGCCGCAGCGGCAACCGTACTTCTCGAGGTAGTCCTCGCGCGTGTACTTCTTGTCGTCCTCGAACGCGTAGTCGTAGGCGAGCTCCTCGCCCTTCTTGATGTCGCGGATCGACTCGATCCAGATGTGACCGCGCGGGATGAACGCCTCGCAGTTCGGATCGCACGAGTGATTGATGAAGCGCGAGGCGTTGCCGCCGTACGCCGCATCGAGACACTGCTTGCTGTTCAGGATGAACAGAAAGGTGTGATGCTCGTCCATCAGATCGTCGTTGTAGCGACGATCGGCTTCGGCGTTGCTGATCTTCTCGCCGACGTACTCGATGATCCGCGTGCCCTTGGGGATGTCCTTGCGCGCGAAGGCACCGAGGCCGTGGATCGGCGATCCGCGCAGCTCCATCCACTGATTGACCGGACCGGCCTTCCCCGGCGTCGACTTGCGAGGACGGCGGGCTTTCGCCGCCGTCGTCGCCGTCTTCTTCTTCGATGCATTGCGCTTCACCGCGGGCTTCGCGGCGCGCTTCGACTTGGTTTTCGTGGGCATGGCGAGAAACCTAGCCAACCCGCGCGCGGCTCAGAAGTCGAACCGCAACCCCGCGCTCAACCCGAAGTTGTGCGCCGTCGATCCGTCGACGCCGATGCCCGTCGCGTCACGGAAGTTGAACTTGCCGATGTAATCCTTCGCGAGGAGACGTACCGCCATGCCCGGTCCCAGGGCGACGTCGGCACCGAGACCGACGTTGCCGGCGAAGTTCGTCGCCTGCGTCGTCAGCACCGACACGGCGTTGACGTCGTAGCGCATCGCCCCGACGCCGCCCTGGATGAACGGCGTGAACGATGTGCCGCCCGAGCGCATGCCGCCGAGCGAGTACTGGAGGTCGGCGTCGTAGAGGAGCGTCGAGCTATGGCCGACCGAGACGCCGCCGATGATCGGGAGGCCGACGTCGATGTTCGACGACGTGTACCCGATGTTGCCGACGAGCGCGAGCTGCGGCGCGAGCTGCAATCCGACCTGCGTGCCGTAGAGCATGCCGGGCTTGTTGGTGAGCGACGTGCCGAGTGGCCCGCTGAGATAGTTGCCGAAGACCATCACGCCCGCGTAGGGCGAGACGCTCAGCACTTTGCCGGAGTAGGCTTCCTGCGCGGCGATGGTAACGAGCGGCGACGCAACGAGCGTGGCCGCGACGAGATGACGAACGATGTTCCGCATAGGGACGGTCGCTGAAGAGGGTATGCGTGCGTGGTGCGACGCCAACCCAAAGCATCAGCGAGGCCAGACCCAGTGCCGCTCGCAAGCCGAGTCCCGACAAACACTTGCACGTTTGATGCAGCGAATTTCTCCGCCTCGGGCGTCACCGAAATGGGACGCCGGGCCGTCTCGGTTTAGAGATACCCCATCGCTTGCAACGCCTCGTATCGGCGCAGCGGCGACGACGGATAGCTCGTCCCCCCGCCGTCGATGCGATACGAGCGCCCCGGGAACTTCACCGTGTGCGCCTTCTCGAGCACGGTCTCCCAGGCCGTCGCGATCGTGTAGCCGAATCCGGTGACGACCAGCACGTCGTCGTAATAGCCCGACGTGAGGAGGAGATCGCCCTCCTTGTACGCGTCGTACAGGTAGAGATCGCGCGCGATCGTCGGCGGAAACTGGATTACCTTTCCCGACGCCCGGTGGTCCATGTACATCGTGCACGACGCCCCGAACCCGGGAGAGAAGTTCGGCGTGAACGAGCCGTCGACGAGCGATGCAAAGGTCTCGCCGAGCGGGTCGCGGTTGAGCGTCCAGAAGAGGTTCGGGTGCGCGTTGTAGCCGAAGCGCTCGCACTTCTCGAAGAACCAGATTCCGTCGCGCGCCGCGATGAAGTTGGCATCGCCGAACCCGGTGTACTTCATCTCGCGATACGCCGGGAACAGCCGCCCCACGCTCTCCTGCACCGCCCTGCTCTCGAGCGGGACGGTGAAGGTGAAGTCGAACGCGCAGCCGATCAGATCGCCGAGATCGCCGGCGAGCTTCTTCTTCGATTCGATTTGCATGAACGCGAAGCGCGGCTCACCCTCGACGAACCAGACTTCGACGTTCGTCTCGATGCCGTCCTTGAGCTCCTGGAGCACGAACGACGACTTGTTGCGCAGCGACCGCAGATGCATCCGCAGCTCGAGGTTCGCCTCCTCGGCCGTCTCGGACTGCGGGAGCCACGTCTCGTAGTTCTCGCCGCGGTCCGGCTTGTACACGTACGCGGTCGTCTGATGCTCGTGCAGGAAGGCGATCGCCTCCCTGGGGTCATGGAAGGCGAACGACGGGGGCGGCTTGAGCCCGTAGCGATCGACGAACGAGAGACAGGCGTCGCGGTCGTGCTCCATCGTGTCGGCGTAGCGGCCGCCGCCGAAGACGCGAAAGCCCTCGCGTCGCAGGAGCTCGTTCTCGTCGACCGAATGATTCTCGTCCCAGATCCAGATCGCGTCGCGCAGCGCTTCCCGCTGGGCGATCGCGAGATGCAGCGGGGCCTTTCGGACGAGGCCGTTACCGACGAGATCGTAGCACCCGATCGCGCGACGATCCTCGATTCCGCGGTACGCCATCAACACGTCGTGCCCTTCCTCGATCAGGCGAAGGGCGAAACCAAGTCCGGCGAAATGGTGAGTGGCGATGACGAAGCGCATGCGGCGGCGATGGGTGAGTTCGCCACTTCAGAAAGCAGGGCCCGTGCCGGTACAGACTGTGCATTTTGCCGCCGCGAACTCACCCAACACTCGAACACGACGATGAGCAAACTGCTACGCGGTGTCGCCGCCGGCTACGGTGCCAAGAAACTCGGCGGTGGATGCTTCAGCACCGTTCTGATCTTCATTCTGCTGTGGTGGCTGCTCGGCCACTTCGGAATCTTCAGGTAAGCTTCCAGCCGAACTGCCGCAGGGAGACCTTTCCCGCGGCGTTCACCTGGACACCCTCGCGCTCGAGGCGCAGTCGCTGGGTGATTCCGGCGCTCGCGCCGTTCCGTGCGAGCGACAATTTCCCCTGGGCGTTGATCACCCGGTGCCAGGGCAACGGGGCGCCGTCGCCGAGGGCGTGCAGCGCATAGCCGACGAGCCGCGCCTGGCGCGGAAGACCGGCGAGTCGCGCCACGGCGCCGTACGTGGTCACGCGGCCGCGCGGAATCGTCCGCACGACCGCGTAGATCCGTTCGTACGACGATCCGCCGCGGCTACTTGTCGTCGCCTTCGGGCGCTTTCTCGCCACGCTGCTTCTGAAGGAGCTCGACGAGCGATTGGCCGGCGCCGAGGATGTGCTCGCGCATCAGCTGGATCGCTTCCGTGATGTCCTTCTTGGCGACGGCGGCAGCGATCGCGCGATGCTCTTCGTTGGCTCGCGACCCACCCTGCGCGAGCAGGACTTCCATCCGGAAGTACCGGTCGCTGTGCTGATGCAGCTTCTGGAGGACGCCCATCGTGAACTTCCGCTCGGCGGGCGCGTAGAGCGCGGCGTGGAAGTGCCAGTTGAGCGGCCCCCAGCGCGTCGCCTCGCCCGCAGCGAGCGCGGCCTCGAACTCGTCGAGCACGTCCGTCGCCCGGTCGAGCTGCTCCCGCGTCATCTTCGGGATCGCCCGGCGCAGGAGGTCGCACTCGATCTCGGCGCGAAGCTCGAACAGCTCGTCGATCTCGGCGAGCGAGAGGATCGAGACCACCGCCCCGCGATGCGGGCTGAAGGTGACGAGGCCCTCGGCTTCGAGCTGGCGCAGCGCCTCGCGGACGGGGATGCGGCTGACGCCAAGCTCTTCGGCGAGCGCGTCCTGACGGAGCGGCTCGCCTTCCGGATACTCGCCGCGCAGGATGCGCTCGCGCAGCGCCTCGACCGTCATGCTGGCAATCGTCTGGCGCTGGATCGGCATCACACCGGCGCGCGACGCCCGTGGGGAGGATGAATACAAGGTCGGTGGGGTGGCGGTCCGCCAGTCGCTTCGGCGGGCCGGTGGTGGAGTGGTGGCACCGGAAGGGATACAGTATTCCTACCGGTAGACCCCGGCAAGCTGGTCAGCGCCACGCGGGGGTCGTTCGTTCTTATAAACGTGGACTTACCAATTACCGGTCCGCGTGGCATCGTGTAGCCGTCCGCGGGTCAATTCCCACCCCCAAACAGCCGCCCACATGCAGCTTCCCGCCGCCCCTGATTCCGTCGCCGTGACCGCCCGCAATGGTCTGTTCATCGCGATGGGCATCTTCACGGTCGTGTACCTCGTCGTGCTGGTGCGCTCGCTCGTGGCGCGCGCCGCGAAGGGCGAGCAGATCAAGTCGCCGACGGGGATTTGGCCGGTCAGTTTCGTCGCGAACTTCTTCGACACGCTCGGCATCGGTTCATACGCGACGACGACGTCGATGTTCCGTCAGTTCGGGCTCGTCCCCGACGAAAAGATCCCCGGCACGCTGAATGTCGGCTACGTGCTGCCGACGGTGATTCAGGCGTTCATCTACACGACGATCGTCCCGGTCGACCCGATGACGCTGATTCTGATGATTGCCGCCTCGGTCCTCGGTGCGTACCTCGGCGCCGGCGTCGTCTCGTCGTGGCCGCGCCGCACGGTGCAGATCGGCATGGGCCTCTGCCTCCTCGGCGCCGCGACGCTGTTCACGCTGAGCGTCCTCAAGATCGCGCCGGCGAGCGGCACGTTGCTCAAGCTCACGGGCGCGCGTCTCGGCATCGCGATCGCCGGCAACTTCGTCCTCGGTGCGCTGATGACGCTCGGCATCGGCCTCTACGGCCCGTGCATGATTCTCATCAGCCTCCTCGGCATGAACTCGACGGCGGCCTTCCCGATCATGATGGGCTCGTGCGCGTTCCTCATGCCGATGGCGAGCATCCGCTTCGTGCGCACCGGCGGCTTCGACGTGCGCGCGGTGATCGGCATGACGCTCGCCGGCATCCCCGCGGTGCTCATCGCCGCGTTCATCGTGAAGTCGATGCCGCTCGACGCCGTTCGCGTCCTCGTGATTCTCGTCGTCACCTACACGGCGGCGAACCTGCTGCGCGCCGCGCGCCGCGAGCGCGACCTCGCCGCCGACGCGACGGCGACCGAAGCCGCGCCGGCCTGATTCACTCGCCTCGCATCGCGATCGTGGGGTCGAGCTTCGTCGCACGACGAGCCGGCACCCACGACGCGATGAGCGCGATCGCGACGAGTAGAAACACCGTCGCACTGTAGGCGACCGGATCGATCGCCGGCGTGTCGAAGAGCTGATCGCGAATCAGCCTCGCCGCCCCCCATGCACCCAGACAACCGACGGCCGTGCCGATCGCCGCGAGCGTCAGCGACTCGCGAACGACGAGCGACGCGATCATGCCGTCGGTCGCGCCGAGTGCCTTGCGCACCCCGAGCTCGCGGGTGCGCTGCGTGACGCCGTACGCGACGACGCCGTACATCCCGATCGCCGCCAGCAGCAGCGCGCACACGGCAAATGCGCCGATGAGCGACATCGAGAGCTTGCGCGGCTCGAGCGACGCGTCGATGCTCCGCTCGAGAACGGTGAAGCGCGCATCGCCGGTCGCGCCCTTCTCGATCAACCGCGGATCGACGGAAGCTATCGCGTCGCGAAGCTGTGGGATCGCTCGCGCGCCGTCGCGCGTGCGCATGACGATGTGGCCCCACCCCCACGGCTCGAGCGTGTACGGCACATAGACCTCCGGGCGCGGCGCGACATCCCGCGATACCTGGTGCACGTCGCCGATCACGCCGATGACGGTGCCGGGCAGCGGCTGACCGACATCGGGCCGAGACTGCGACGAACGGTGCACGGTCAGTCGCTTGCCGACGGCATTGCCGCCCGGCCAGTAGATCTTCGCCATCGTTTCGCTCACGACAAAGCTGCCACCCGGCGATCGAATGTCGGAGGCATCGAACCATCGGCCGGCGACGAGACGCATCCGCATCGTGCGGAGATAGCTGTCGGACACGGTGCGGTAGAACACCTGGCGCGATGCCGTGTCGCTTGCCGGCCGGCCGTCGACTTCGACCGGCGTCGTGATCGCGGCGGCGTTGAACGGCAGATGCTGAATGAATGCGACGTCGCTCACGCCGGGGACGGCGCGCGCGGACTGCATCAGTCGATCGTAGAGCGCGGCAAGATCGGCAGGCGTCGAGTACGCAGTCGGCAGCGGGTTCAGGCGCACGGCGACAACGCCGCGCGGATCGAACCCGACGTCGACGGCCATGGCGCGACGGAAGCTCTGCACGAGCAGCCCCGCTCCGGCGAGCAGCACGAGCGCGAGTGCGAACTGCACCGTCACGAGGACGCGACGCAGCCGCGCCTCCGAGCGCATCGCCGCTCCACCCGACCCCGCCGCGCGCAGCAGCTCGACATTCGTGGCTCGGCTCGCGCGAATCGCCGGCCAGAGGCCGCAGACCAATGCCGTGAGCAGCGACGCGCCGAGAGCGACGATGAACACACGGTGATCGAGCGCAAGCTCCTCGACGCGCGGCAGCTTGTTCGGCGGCAGCGTTCGCGCGAGCCCGACGCCGAGCACCGCGAACAGTGCTCCGAGGATTCCTCCCGCGAGCGAGAGCATGAGGCTCTCGGTGATGAGCTGCGCGATGATCCGTCCCCGCGACGCGCCAAGGGCGCCGCGCACGGCGAGCTCGCGCTCACGCGTCGCGATACGCGCGAGCAGCAGGTTCGCGACGTTCGCGCAAGCGAGGAGCATCACGACCAGTGCCGCGGCGGTCAGGGTATACAGCGTCGGCCCGATGCCGCCGAGCACTTCGTCGCGCACCGGGAGCATGGCGGCGTTCCAGTGCGCTTGGTCTTCGGGATATGCCGCGGCAAGGCGTGCGTCGACGGTGCGCATCAGCGCGACAGCACGCGCCGAGTCGACACCGGGCTTCAGCCGCGCGAGCGTGCGGCTGTCCGCGTGGACGCCGCGGCGCAGCAAGACCTCGGGATGACCATAGTGCGAGACCGCCTGCCAGGCACCGGCGAAGCCGGGATAGGTGCCGCCGAGCGGCATCACCCCGACGATCGCGGTCGGCGTGCCTTCGATGGACACCGTGCGTCCGATCACCTGACGATCGCCGCCGAAGGTCTTCTGCCAGACGCCGTACGAGATCACCGCGACCGACGGTGCGTCGGGGCGATGATCGTCGTCGGTGAGTAGGCGTCCGATGACGGGACGCGCGCCAAGCAGCGGAAAGAAATCCGGCGCGACGTATGCGACGCCGATGCGCTCCTCGCTGTCGCCGGTGCGCAGCACGGCGCCGTCGCCGCGCACGAACGTGACGCCGTCGAACGCCGCGCGCGCCGCGGGATCGTTCGCCCAGTCGGTCACCGTGGGTGCCGACGGAGGGCGGTATCCTCCCTTGTCGCCGCGCTCGAGCAGCATCACGAGGCGCCCAGCGTCGCGGAAGGGCAGCGAGTGCAGCAGCACGTGGTCGACGACGCTCACCACGGTCGTCGTGACACCGATGCCGAGCGCCAGGGTGAGGACGGCGATCGCCGCGAACCCCGGCGTCCGGCGCAACGAGCGCAGGAAGTGTCGCATGTCGGCGAACCAATCGAGAGGGCGCATGTAGAGATAAAATATTATCTCTCTCGCATTGCGCAAGCACTAATTGCGACGGCTCGAAGGATCAGGGGGCCGGCGTGCAGAACGACTTCAGCTGATCGCTCACGTACGGGCGCAGCTTCCCGACGTATTCCAGGAACTGTTTGGCGGCATCGGGCGCGGCGGCGCCGCCGGCGACGAGGTTGATCTCGGCGTCGGTGAGCGAGCTGTCGGCGAGCCTCGAGAGCTCGCAGCTCTTCACCGGCGCCGCGTCGGTCGCCGCCGACTGACTCACCGAGAGCGCCGATGCGCCGAGCAGGAACTTCGCCTGCACCGACGGGGCGAGTCGCTCGGCCAACGACAGGAAGCGCATCGCGAGCTGGAAGTCGTCGCGTTTCTGCGATGCGGTCGCCGCCTTGTAGAGCGTGTTGCCGCGTGCGAGCGCGAACTGCGACACCGTCGCCGGATCTTCGCCGAAGCCTGACGCCTTCTCGGCGTGCGTGAGCGCGCTGTCCGTCAATCCGGCGTCCATCTCGAGTTGCGCGAGCTGCAGATAGCCGTGCGGCAGGCGCGGATTCGCGGCGAGGGCCCGGCGTGTCTCGTCGAGCGCCGCAGCGGTATTGCCCGAGGTCTTGAACGTCTGAGCGGCGAGCACATGCAGCTCGGCGCTCTCGGGAAAGAGCGCGAGTCCGCGCGGCAGCGCCGCATCGCTCTCCGTGCGCAACATCTGGAGATAGGTGACGTAGATGCCTGCGTCCCTGGGGAACTTCGCGACTCCCGACGCGGCGACGGACAGCGCGCGCGACGGCTGGCTGTCGGCGCGATAAGCGCCCGCGAGACGTGAGAAGAACTCCGGATCGCCCTGCGCGGCGATGTCGCGCGCGAGCAGACGCTCGCCGGCCTGGGTCGCCCCCTTCCAGTCGTTGTTCGCGAGATGGACGAGCCAGCGCAGCTTGAGCAGCGGCAGGTTATCAGGATGCTCATCCGATCCGCGATCGATCAGCGGCTCGGCGAGCCTTGCGTTCCCGCCGCGCGCGAGCGCGTTCACAACCTTGTCGATCAGATCTTCGCTCGACGAGTCGGTCGCGAGGAGCCGCTGCCAGACCGGCGCCGCCGCCGATTGCTTGTTCTGCGAGTCGAGCGCCTGCGCCAGCGCCTCGAGCGCGACCGGATTGCGCGGCGCAATCGCGAGAATCGCGTTGGCGACGGCAATTACCGAGTCGGCCGACACCTCGAGCCGGGCGAGTGCGTTGAGCAGACAGATCCGCGCCGGCACCGCGCGCGCATACGCCGCGATCGCGGTCGCCGCCGCGGTCACCGCCGCGGCGGAGCGCCCTTCGCGCGCCGCATTCTCGCACTGCCGCAGCGGCACGAGCTGCCGCCGCGCAGCCGCCGCATCGCGACCGACGGCGTCGGCCGCCTCATCGACATTCGCCCCTTCGGCGCCGAGCGGCTGGCTCATGCGCAGGTCGCGAATCAGCGCGAGCTCGGCGTCGAGCCGCACGCGTCCATTCTTTCCACCGATGCGCGTCGCGACGCCGGTGATGCGCTCATCGGCGCGAAACTTCTTCGCGAGCTCTCGGAGCTCGCCGTCGCTCAGCTGCGTGTTCTCATCGAACCCGGAGCGACGCAGCCAGTCCTCGATGTCGCCGCCGGAGATGACGCGGAGCTCCTGGCGCTGGTATGCCGAGGCGACGCGACCGCGCACGATGTCGGCGGCCTTCGCGGCGAGGCCGCGGTCGGTGCCGTGAAAGGCGGGAACGACCATCACCTGGGTCGTGAATCGTTCCTGCGCGCCCGCCGCCACGGCAGCCGACACCAGCAGTACGACGGAAGCGGTCCAACGAAGCGTCATCGCTCGGGCAGCTCGAAGGGGCACAAACGACAGGCGGACGGCGGGCCATATAATAATGCTCAGATGGCCTGCGCGCCCGCCGTCCGCGATTGTTCGCGTCTTGTATGTGTTCCTGCCGGACCGAGCCTCTTCGGCTGCTTACTGGACCGTGACCTTCCCGGACATCCCGGCGCCGTGAATCGAGCAGTGATAGTTGAACGTCCCCTTCGACGCGAAGGTCCGCGTGAAGGTGCCGTCGCTCTGCGAGCCCGACTGGATGTTGCTGCCGTCGTCGAACGTGACGTTGTGCGCGACGCACGACGAGCCATATCCGCCGTAGCCACCGTAGCCGCCGGTGTTGTCGCTGCACGTCGGCCATGCCCACGTGACCGTGGTGCCGACGGGGACGGTGATCGAGCCCGGGTTGAAGCTGTTGTCCGAAAGCGTCACGGTGTTCTGTCCGGCGGTCGGCGTGCCGCCTGTCGTCCCACCGTTATTGCCGCCGGTGTTGCCGCCGGTGTTCGTCGGCGACGTGGGAATGCCACCGCCTCCACCACTGCCGCCGCACGCGGCTAGGCTGGCCGCGGCGAGCACTCCAAGTATCACGCGAATCGTTCGCATCGTTCCTCCGAAAGGGGCGCGGGTCATCTACGCGCATCAATCCGAGGGGCGTGCGAATGGTTCCTCAGGGCATCGGGAGCATCGTGCGGATCGACGGCTGCGTCGCGAACAGCGTCCTGATCTCATTCGGCTGCACCGTGTAGAGAAGGCTCAGCGCGTCGCCGAGCTTGAACGCGGTGTGATAGATGGTCCAATTCGTATCAGCCAACCCCGACGGCCAGACGTGGAGCGAGTCGGTGGCGGCGTCGTAGCGCAGCGTTCCGCGATACCAGGTCGCGAGATTGCGGTCGCGCGCCACCGGCATCCCGCGCCAGAAGAGCGGCATCGGCGCGGTCTGCCAGGTCACGCCGTCGTCGCTGGTCGCGAGCCAGAGATCGCTCGCCCCGCACGCCGCGCCTTTCCGGTACGCGACGACGAGCGCGACGTAGCCGGCATTCGGGCCGAGCGACGCGACGTCGAGATGCCAGACGACGGAGTTCGGCACCGAGAGCTTCACGGGGATCGCCGCCGACCAATTCGCCTGATCGATGCGCTGATCGCTGTCGGGCAGCGCCGTGCGCAGAACGACGCTGCTCGACGTCGCCGTACACCCATCGGTGCCGGCACGGACGTACCAGAGGTTCGCCGAGCGATCGTTGTCGATCACGAGCGCCGGGGAGATCGCGTCGTGATTGCGCTCCTTGAACGCGACGCGCGGTGTCGTCCACGTCCGCGCATTCAGCGTCGACATGATCATGATCTTGTTGTAGCCGTCGTCGACGACGCGGTACACCTGCGTGAGCCGGTGCGAGCCCGGCTCGAACGCATGATCGGGATCAGAGTTGTATGAATCGCCGCCCGGGAACGGCACGATCGGATTGACGATCGACGGCGGCGTCCACCAGATCGTGTCGTTCGGCAGCAGGAGGAGCGCGGGATTCTCGAATCGCGACAGCCCGCCCTTGTAGGGCGTGTACATCATCCAGCAGCGCGCGCCGTTCCACGTCGGCGTCATGCACGCGACGTCCGGATGCACGGCGTCCGACGAGAACGAGAAGTCGTCGGGCGGAAGCGTGACCTGTCCAAAGCGCGTCGCGACCAGCCGCGCGATCCGATCGGGAATGCTGCCCGCGTCGGTGTGAGTCGTGATGTTGCTCGAGTCAGCGTGCGGCGGCGGAGGAGTCAGCCGGGGCTCGAGCGGAGCGTTCGAATGCGAGCCATCCGAACACGCGGCCAGTGCAACGACGCACAGGGCGGCGAAACGACGCATTTCCCTTCCTTCGGCGGAGCGGGCGCTGACAGTGAAACGATCGAGAACCGAGGTGTGACGA
>CBHWBX010000009.1:0-22921 GCA_966111935.1 uncultured Gemmatimonadaceae bacterium | reverse complement strand
GCGACTGACGTCGCGGCCCTTTTTGGTGCTTCGTGCTCGATCAGATGTCGAGGTTCTTCACGAACTGTGCGTTCTGCTCGATGAACAGACGGCGCGGCTCGACCTCGTCGCCCATCAGCGTCGTGAAGATCTCGTTGGCCGAGAACGCCTCCTCGATGCCGACCTTGAGGAGCGTCCGGCGCTCCGGATCCATCGTCGTGTTCCAGAGCTGGTCAGGGTTCATCTCGCCGAGACCCTTGTAGCGCTGGAGGTTGACGTTGCCGCGGCCTTCCGGGCCGGCGAGACGGGCGGCGATTTCGTCGCGCTCCTTCTCGTCGTAGGCGTAGTACTCTTCCTTGCCCTTGGCTACGCGATAGAGGGGCGGCTGAGCGATGTAGACGTAGCCGGCGTCGATGAGCTCGGGCATCTGGCGGTAGAAGAACGTGAGAAGCAGCGTGCGGATGTGCGCGCCGTCGACGTCTGCATCCGTCATGATGATGATCTTGTGATAGCGCGCCTTCTCGATCTCGAACTCTTCCTTGATGCCCGAGCCGATCGCGGTGATGATCGTCCGGATTTCCTCGTTCGAGAGCACCTTGTCGATGCGGGCCTTCTCGACGTTGATGATCTTGCCGCGCAGGGGCAGGATCGCCTGGAAGTCGCGGCGACGGCCCTGCTTCGCCGAGCCGCCGGCCGAGTCACCCTCGACGAGGTAGAGCTCGCACAGCGCGGGATCGGTCCACGAGCAGTCGGCGAGCTTGCCCGGCAGGTTGCCGACGTCGAGCGCCGACTTGCGGCGGGTGAGGTCGCGCGCCTTGCGGGCCGCTTCGCGCGCACGCGCCGCGGAGACCGCCTTCTCGATCACGATGTTCGCGACGCGCGGATGCTCCTCGAGGTAGCTGGCGAGCCACTCGTTGACGAGCGTCTTCACCGCCGACTCGACTTCGCTGTTGCCGAGCTTCGTCTTCGTCTGGCCTTCGAACTGCGGCTCGCGGACCTTCACCGAGAGCACGGCCGTGAGGCCTTCGCGCACGTCGTCGCCGGAGAGCGTGAAGTCGGCCTTCTTGAGGAAGTTGCCCTTCGCCGCGTAGGCGTTGATGACGCGCGTGAGCGCCGACTTGAAGCCGGTGAGGTGCGTGCCGCCTTCGTGCGTGTTGATATTGTTGACGAACGAGAAGACCGTCTCGCTGTAGCCGTCGTTGTACTGGAACGCGAGCTCGATCCCGATGTCGTCGCGCGTCGTCTCGATGTACACGATGTCCGAGTGCAGCGCCTTCTTGTTGGCGTTCAGGTGTTGCACGAACTCCTTGAGGCCGCCCTTCGCGTGGAAGGTCTCGGACTTCTCCTGACCGGCGCGCTCGTCGGTGAGCGTGATCATCACGCCCTTGTTGAGGAACGACAGCTCGCGGAGGCGCATCGCCACGGTGTCGTAGCGATAGATCAATTCGCTGAAGATCAGGTGGTCGGGCTTGAACCAGACCTTCGTGCCCGTCTCCTTCTTCGGCACATCGCGCAGGACCTTCATCTTCGTGGTGGTATCACCACGCTCGAAGTCCATGTAGTGCTCGGCGCCGTTCTGCTTGACCCACACCTTGAGCTTCTCGGAGAGCGCGTTCACGACGGACACACCCACGCCGTGGAGACCGCCCGACACCGCGTAGCTCTCCTTGTCGAACTTGCCGCCGGCGTGCAGCACCGTGAGCGCGAGCTCGACGCCCGGCATCTTCTCGACCGGATGCATGTCCGTCGGGATGCCGCGGCCGTTGTCTTCGACGGTGATCGAGTTGTCCTGGTGGATCGTCACGCGAACCGTGTCCGCATGGCCGGCCAGCGCTTCGTCGATCGAGTTGTCGACGACCTCCCACACGAGGTGATGCAGACCGCGCTCGGACGTCGAGCCGATGTACATGCCCGGGCGCTTGCGAACCGCCTCGAGCCCCTTGAGGACCTGAATCTGGCCGGCGTCGTACTTCTTGGCGTTCTGTTCGGAAGTCTTGGTCATTGCCGTTGGGAAGGGCGTCCAAATCGCGCGGCGACCGCGGCGAATAAAACCCGAAAACCGGATCGGGTCCAGTATGAAAAAACTAACAGGAAACGCGGGGAAAAGCAAGAAAAAGTACAGCGTTCAAGTCATTTCCACACAATAACTTACACCGCTGCTTCCCGGGTCGTTCCGATGGGTCGATAAACGCCCGAACAAGGGCCGAAATCCCAGATCACAAATCGGAACGATCAGCCCGCCGTCCACGTTTCCGACGGCCCCCGCCGGGCGTCCTCTGCCTGGTGTCCACCCAATCGCTCCAACCCGCCTCGACCGCAGCCGATCACACCGATCGCTGGGTCCGCCTCGCGCTCGTCCTCGCCGCCGTCGCGCCCTTCGCCGCGTCGCTCTTCTACGGCTACGTCTACGACGACACGGCGATCATTCTCCGCAATCCGGTCATCCATGGCTGGGGCAGCCTGCTCCGCGTCTGGACGCAGCCCTACTGGATCGATTCCGCGGAAAACGGCGGCCTCTATCGGCCGCTGCTGATGGCGATCTTCGCGCTGATCTGGAACGGCGCCCACAAATACGCGATCGCCTTCCACCTCGTCGCCGTCGCCGCGCACACTGTCGCGGCGCTCCTCCACTGGGCGTTCCTCAAACGCGCCGTCAGCCTCTGGCCCGCCGCACTCGGCGCGCTCTGGTTCGCGCTCCATCCGGTGCACGTCGAAGCGGTCGCGAACATCACGAACTCGTCGGAAGTGCTCGTGACGATCTGCGCGCTCGCGTTCCTGCTCGTCGCGCACGAGCCACCGCGCGGATGGCGACTCGTTGGATGCGCGGCGCTCTATGCGTCGGCGATCCTCATCAAGGAGTCGGGCGCGTTGATTCCGATCCTCGCGCTCGCCGCCGGCATCGGCTGGCGCGCCGGCGGCGAGCCGCGGCCCGTCGATCGCGCCGCCCTCCGCGACTGGGTACCGATGCTCGGCGCGTGCACGGTCGTCGCGCTCGCCGTCGCACTGATTCGCGAGGCGGTACTTGGCGGCTTCGTCTCGAACATCAGGATCGCCGCGCCCGGCATCGCCGACCTCTCGGCGATCGATCGCGCCTGGGCGATGCTCTCACTCGGCGGCCGCGTCGCCGGCCTGCTCTTCTGGCCGACGACGCTCAACCCGCACTACGGACCGACGGTGCTGCCGGCGGAGCACGGCCCGACCCTCGCGGCGATCGCGACGCTCGTCGCGCTCGTCGGATTGCTCGCCGTGGTGCGGTTCGGCGCGACGATCCCGAACGCACACGGCCGCCGCGACGCGCGGCCGCTCGTCGCATTCGTCTGGATCTGCGCCGCGTTCCTGCCCGCCTCGAACATCCTCGTTGCGACGGGACAGATCCTCGCCGAGCGAACGCTGTATCTCGCGTCGGCCGGCGCGGCGATGCTCGTCGCGTGGATGCTCGATCGCGCGCGCGAATCGGTGCGTGCCAGGTCGGTGATGTTCGCCGTCGCGACGGGGATCGTCGTCGGCGCGAGCGCGCGCGGCTTCGTGAAGACGCGCGACTACACGGCGGTGTGGAAGGATCAATCGACGCTCTTCCCGTACATGATCACCGTCGATTCCGGGAGCTATCGCGGCTATCAGCTGCTCGCGATGGAGATGGATCGCGTCGGTCGTGCGAGCGGCGCGCTGCGCCTTTACGCAAAGGCGTACGCGCTCGCGCCGCACGATCGCATCGTCGCCGCCGACTACGCCGCGTTTCTCCTCGAGCACCACGATGCGCCACGCGCGCTCGAGGTCGCGCGGCGTCTGATCGAGGAGCATCCCGACCTCGCGACGAATCGGCGCGCGGTGTCGCTGCTGCTGAACGCCACCGGCGCCGCGTTCGGTGCGGATTCCGTACTCGCCGCGGCGACACGGCTCGACGCGCGCGCGCCAAGTCCGACCGCGGCGCTGTTCATCGGGCTCGCGCACGAGGCGCGCGGGGACAAGAACGGCGCGCGTGCGATCTACAGCGAAGGGTTGCGTCGCGCGCCGAACGATAGTTCGCTCGCCGCGCGCCTGGCGTCGCTCGCGCGCTGATCCTCAGCGCGCGAGCAGCCAGCGAATCCGCTTGATCGGCGGCCGCTTCGGATCGGCGTTGAGCGAGCGCAGGAGCTCGGGCTCGAGCAGCGACAGCTCGTTCATCCATGCGGCCGTCGTGACCTGCACGAACAGCGTGCCGTTCGCGGCGATCGACTGCGGCGTCGTGACCTTGGCGATCTGCGGCCCGACCATCTTCGGCCACTCCGGAATGATCGCCGCCTGATCGACGCGGTTCGCGAGGCCGCTGTCACCGAGCCAGCTCGCGACGATGTTGCCGAGCGCTTCCGGTCTCTTTTTGCGATCGCTCATGAGGCGCTGAATGCGGAGACGACGCCCGACGCGACGCGCAGCCGCGCGAGTTCCGTGAGCTCCGCTGGAATATCGCTCTCGCGCGGCACGGCGAGAATGGTCTGCCGGTCGGCGCCGACGTCGCCCGACTGCACGAGCATGTCGAGAATGCGCGCCGAGCGGCGCGCGTCGAGCTCGGCGAACGGATCGTCGAGGAGCAGGAGCGGCGTGCGTCCGGTGCGCTCGGTGAATGTTTCCGCTTCGAGGATGCGCAGCGCGATCGCGGCGCTCCGCTGCTGCCCGGCCGATCCGAAGGTGCGCAGGTCGCGGCCGTCGAGCGTGATCGTGAGATCGTCGCGATGCGGACCGGCGTGCGTGAGGCCGCGCCGCAGATCGTGCGCGCGCTTCTGCTCGAGTGCGTGCGCGAGCGCCGCCGTCGGATCGTCGGTGACGGGCAGCGACGTCGCGTAGCGAACCTGGATCGTCGCCTGCTCGCCGATGCGCGTGCAGAGGGCGGTGAAGCGGTCGGCGATCGCCTCGACCCACGCGGCGCGCGCGCTCCAGATCACCGCGCCGTACTGCGCGAGCGCCGGCTCCCACACCGCGACGTCCGCGGCGGCGTGTGAGCCGCGATGCGAGCGCAACGCCGCGTTGCGACGCAGCAAGGCACCGCGATACTTCTGCAGCGCGACCAGATATCCGCGCGTCGTCAGCGCGAGCATGATGTCGAGATAGCGCCGCCGTGCGCTCGGTGAGCCCGCGATCAGCTCGACGTCGTCGGGGGAGAACATCACCGACGGCAGCGCGGCGAGTGCGTCGCTCAGGCGCTCGGGGATGGCGCCGTCGAAGCGCACGCGCTTGCGCTTGCCCGCGCGCTCGAAGCCGACGCCGATCTCGTGCGTCGCGTCGGTGTCGACGGTCGCGCCGATGAAAAAAGCGTCGGCGCCGAAGCGCACGAGATCCTGATCGCGTGCGCCCCGCGCTGAGCGGAGAATCTGGAGGTAGTGAATCGACTCGAGGAGATTGGTCTTGCCCTGACCGTTCTCCCCGATCACGACGAAGCCTTCAGCCGGCGGTGCGAGCTCGACGCGCGCGAGGTTCCGAAAGTCGCGGACGTCGAGCTGGCGCAGGCGCGCCGGCGTCGCGCTCACGTGCCCTTGAACGCGGCGGCGCGCTTCTCGAGGAACGCGCGGGTGCCTTCCTTCATGTCGTCCGTCGCGGCGAGCATGCCGAACGCCGTCGCCTCGAGCGTCAGTGCTTCCTCGAGCGAGATGTCGTAGCCGCGATCGACGAGCTCGATGCACGACGCGAGCGCGAGCGGCGCGTTGGCGATCATCGTCGTCATCATCGCGCGCGTCGCCGTCATCAGATCGGCGGCCGGCACGACCTTGTTGACGAGACCGATGCGATACGCTTCCTGCGCGTCGATCATCTCACCGGTGAGCAGCAGCTGGAGCGCGCGGCCCCGGCCGACGAGGCGCGGCAGGCGCTGGGTGCCGCCATAGCCCGGCGGCAGGCCGAGCTTCACTTCGGGCTGGCCGAACTTCGCCGCCTCGCTCGCGATGCGCACATGACAGCACATCGCCAGCTCGCAGCCGCCGCCGAGCGAGAAGCCGTTGATCGCGGCGATCGTCGGCTTCGGGGACGTCTCCCAGCGGCGCATCATTCGCTGTCCGCGCTGCGATAGCGCCTTCAGTCCGACGGCGCTCTGCTGGGTGAGCTCGGAGATGTCCGCGCCGGCGACGAACGCGCGTCCGGCCCCGGTGAGGATGACGCCGCCGACGTTCGCGTCGGCAACCGCCGCATCGATCGCTTCGCCGAGCTCGGCGATGACGCGGGCGTTGAGGGCGTTGAGCTTGTCGGGACGGTTGACCGTGATCGTCGCGATCCGGTCGGAGACTTCGTAGGTGAGGGTCTCGTAGGCCATGCGCTGGAATCTAAGGGTCGAGGTGCGTGGGTCGAGTGCCGAGGCCGCTGGGACGGATCTTGCCTTCAATAGAGGCGCACATGACGACCTGGATCAGGCGACTCGGGACCAAGCGAACGGGATTCCGGTACGTGGACGCGCAGGAGCGCGCGATCCGCGACCGTCGCACGCTCGACCGGATCGACGCGATGCGAGTGCCGCCCGCGTGGCGTGACGTGCACATCGCCGCCACGCCGCGCAGCGCCATTCAGGCGTGGGGGTACGACGCGCGCGGCCGAAAGCAGTACCGGTACAACGAGCGCGCAGTCGAGCGGCGCGAGCTCCGCAAGTATCATCGGGTGCGACAGATGGCCAAGGAGCTTCCGCGCATTCGCCGCACGCTCGAGCGCGATACCCGGCCGACCGCACGCGCGTCGACGCTCGATGCCGACACGGTGGCCGCGACGGTCCTGCGCTTGATCAGCGAGACGTTCTGTCGCGTCGGCGGCGAGAAGTACACGAAGGAGAACGGGACCTTCGGGATCACGACGCTGCGCAAATCGCACGTCGAGCTGTGCGACGGCACCGCGTGCTTCGAGTACACCGGGAAGGGAAGCATCCGGCAACGACAGGTCGTTCACGATCGCGCGCTCGTGCGTCTCGTGAAGCGACAGCTCGAGACGCCCGGCGCGCCGCTGTTTCGCTATCGAGCGAACGGCAAGTGGCACGTGATCACCGCGCGCGAGGTCAACGAATATCTGCAGGCGCGAATCGGCAGCTACAGCGCCAAGGATTTTCGCACCTGGGGCGGCACGCTGCGCGCGGCGACGGTCCTGGCGGAGCTCGGGCCGGCGAAGTCGGAGACGGAAGCGAAGCGCAACGTCGTGCTGGCGATGCGGCTCGTCTCGTCCGAGCTCGGCAACACGCCGACGATCTGCCGCAAATCGTACGTCCACCCGATGGTCGTCGCGCGATATCTCGACGAAGGTGAAACGATTCCCCTTCCGCGCGCCCGTCGACGCGCCGCGAATCGCGGTCAGGCGCACTCGCCGGAGGAACGCGCCCTGATCGCATTTCTCGACAAGCACTTTCCCGAACGACTTACGCGCCCCCGCTTATGGGTAACGAGTAACGGGGAACGGGTAACGAGACCGTCCCTGAAGATCCCGTTCCCCGTTCCCCGCCTCCCGCTACCTTTCCCCGCATGGACGTCATCCAACCGGTCACCTGGTCCGCCGATGGCCACGGCGTACGGATCCTCGACCAGCGCGAGCTCCCCGCGCGCGAGGTCTATCGCGATCTGCGCACCGTGGAGGACGTCTACGAGGCAATCCTCACGCTCGCCGTGCGCGGCGCGCCGGCGATCGGCATCGCCGCGGCGATGGGCGTCACGCTCGCCCTCGACGGCACCGAGCCCGATCGCTTCGTCGTCGGCGCGAAGATTCGCGATGCCGCGGCGCGCATCGGTGCCGCGCGACCGACGGCGGTCAATCTCGCGTGGGCCCTCGGACGCATGGGGCGCGCGATCGTCGAGCATCGCGGTGATCCGGCGACGCTGCACGCCGCGCTCATCGATGAAGCGACGCGGATCCTCATGGAGGACCGCGACATGTGCCGGAGCATCGGCAAGCATGGCGCGTCGCTCATTCCCGACGGCGCGCGCGTCCTCACGCACTGCAATGCCGGCGCCCTCGCTACCGGTGGACTCGGCACCGCGCTCGCCGCGATCTACGTCGCCGTCGAAGAAGGAAAGTCGGTCGAGGTGTACGCCGACGAGACTCGTCCGCTCCTCCAGGGGAGCCGCCTCACGGCGTGGGAGCTCGAGCGCGCGGGCATTCCCGTCACGGTCCTTGTCGATGGCGCCGCGGCGTCGCTCATGCGCGATGGTGAGATCGATCTCGTGATCGTCGGCGCCGATCGCATCGCCGCGAACGGCGACGTCGCGAACAAGATCGGCACCTACCCGCTCGCGATCGCCGCGAAGCATCACGGCATCCCGTTCTACGTCGCCGCGCCGATGAGCACCTTCGATCCCGCGACGAAGACCGGCGCCGAGATTCTCATCGAGCAGCGCAATGGTGACGAAGTCCGCTGCGGCTTCGGCCAGATGACCGCGCCTGCCGGTGTCTCGATCTACAATCCGGCGTTCGACGTCACGAGCCACGATCTCGTGACGGCGATCATCAGCGATCGCGGCGTTCACACCTGGCCGTTCTCGTTCAGATGAAGCACGTTCTCGCGATCGACGCAGGCACCACCGGCGTGACCTGTCTCATGATCGGCGAGGATGGGCGCGTCGCCGGCCGCGGCTATCGCGAAGTTCCGCAGCATTTCCCGAAGCCGGGTTGGGTCGAGCACGACGCGCTCGAGATTCTCGAGTGCGTCCGCGCCGCGGCGCGCGACGCGATCGCATCGGCGGACGCATCGCCCGTCGCGATCGGCATCACGAATCAGCGCGAGACGATCGTCGTCTGGGAGCGCGCCACCGGCAACCCGGTGCACCGCGCGATCGTCTGGCAGGATCGCCGCACCGCGCCGCGCTGCGCCGATCTCGCGCCGCGCGCCGAGTGGATCACGGCGCGCACGGGACTCGTGCTCGATCCGTACTTCTCGGCGACGAAGCTCGAGTGGCTCTGCCGCGAAGCCGGCATTCTCGACAATCGCTCGCCGAGCGAGCTCGCCGCGGGGACGATCGACAGCTGGGTGGTGTGGAACCTCACCGGCGGCGCCGTGCACGCGACCGATCACACGAATGCGTCGCGCACGATGCTCTACGACATCGACACGCACGACTGGAGCGATGAGCTGTGCGCGCTCTTCGGCGTGCCGCGCGAGATGCTGCCGGCGGTGCGTTCGTCGAGCGGTGACTTCGGCGTGTCGCGTCGCGACGTCATCGGTGTCGAAGCTCCGATCGCGGGAATCGCCGGCGATCAGCAGGCGGCGCTGTTCGGCCAGGGGTGTTGGACGCGTGGTACCGGGAAGAACACCTACGGCACCGGCGCCTTCCTGCTGCTCAATGCCGGCGCCGAGCGTCCGCAGGCGGGCGACGGCCTGCTCACCACGATCGCGTGCGACGAGCGCGGGAATCACGTGTACGCGCTCGAGGCGGCGATCTTCATCGCCGGCGCGGCGGTGCAATGGCTGCGCGACGGACTCGGGATCATTCATGCGGCGCCGGAGACCGAAGCGCTCGCGCGATCGCTCGCGTCGAACGACGGCGTTTACTTCGTCCCCGCCCTCACCGGGCTTGGCGCGCCGCACTGGCAGCCCGACGCGCGCGGCACGATCGTCGGACTGACGCGCGGGACGACGCGCGCGCATCTCGCGCGCGCCGCGCTCGAGGCGATGGCGTACGGCACCGCCGACGTGCTCGGCGCGATGCGCGACGCGAGCGGTGCGAGCTTCGATCGCCTGCGCGTCGACGGCGGCGCGACGACGAACGACTGGCTCATGCAGTTCCAGTCCGACGTGCTTGCTGTTCCCGTCGAGCGTCCGGACATGGTCGAGACGACGGCGCTCGGCGCGGCCGGCCTCGCCGGGCTCGCCACCGGTGTATGGAAATCGGCGGCCGACTTCCACGCGCGCCGGAAGTTTGCGTCTTTCACACCGAGCATGGCGTCGGACGATCGCGAGCGCCTGCTGTCGGGATGGCGTCGCGCCGTGCGGGCCACGGTGTCATGGGCGGTCGACAAGAACGAGCAGTAACGCTGGAGAGAGTGTGGCAGGGAAGGAAGGACGCGCAGGAACACTGTCGGCACATTGCCGAGCGCTGGCGGACTGTCGGCTGTGCGGTCATGCGCCCGGCGTGCTGCCGATCGTCTCGCTCGCGACCGCGCCGAAGGTGATGCTGGTCGGGCAAGCGCCCGGACAGGTCGAGACGATGGGCGGCCGTCCATTCGCCGGCCGCGCGGGGAAGACGCTGTTCCGCTGGCTCGAGCGCGCCGGGATCGACGAAGCCACCGCGCGCCGGAAGATCTACATCGCCGCGATCACGCGCTGTTATCCCGGCCCGCATCCGAGCGGCCGCGGCGACCGCGTGCCGTCGACGCGTGAGCAGGAAAGCTGCGCCGTGTGGCTCGACGCCGAGCTGCGAATTATTCGCCCAAAGCTACTAATTCCCGTCGGCAAGCTGGCGATCGAGCGCTTTCTGCCGTCGCGGCCGCTCGACGAGATCATCGGGCGCGCGCATGAGGTCGAGCACGTCGGCGGAAAGACCGTCGCGATCCCGCTGCCGCACCCGTCGGGAGCGAGCAGCTGGATTCACCAGGGCGACCACCCGCAGCTCCTCGAGCGGGCGCTCCGCCTGATCAAAGCCGAGCTCGGCCGTCTCGGCGTCGTGCCGGGCACGTCCAGGAGTGTCGCCTGATGCCCGGACTCACGATCGTCCTCGCGTTCCACTTCGGGAGAGCCGTAGCCGTGCCCGCCATGGCCGACGACCCCTGGCTGTCGGCGGACAAGGCGAAGCATTTCTTCACCTCCGCCTTCATTCAGACCGCCGCGTACAGCGCCCTGAGGACGGCGACCGTTTCTAAAGAAGGATCCCTTGCCGGAGCGGCGGTTCTCACCGCCGGGGTGGGCGTCGGGAAGGAACTGTGGGATCGGAAGTTCGGCGGCGACCCGAGTTGGAAGGATCTTGCTGCCGACGGTGCGGGTATCCTGGCGGCAAGTCTCATTCTGCGACACTCCCGCTGACCCTTTCGGGGGCTGGTACGGGCTCCCGACGGTTATATTGGAGTACCTCAAGGGTCCTTCCTTTATGAAGCCACGCACGAAATTCCTCATCGGCGGCGCACTCGTGCTCGGCGTTGCCGGCTATTTGATGGCGACGTCGATCAAGCAGACCGGGATCGGCTACTACACCCCGACCGAGCTGGCCGCGAAGCTTCGCGCCGATTCGTCGGTGCGGAACGTCGGCGTGAAGGTCGGCGCGCGCGTCGTGCCCGGCTCCGTCACCCGCGATCCGGGCGGCAAGCAGTACTCGTTCCGCGTCACCGACGGCGCGAACACCTTCCCGGTCGTCTATCGCGGCATCGCGCCCGATACGTTCACCGACAGCGTCGATGTCGTGGTCGGTGGCCGGATGGGTGCCGACGGCACCTTCCAGGCGACGGAGCTGCTCGCCAAGTGCGCGTCGCGGTACGAGAACGCCCCCGACGCCGCCAAATACAAGCAGACCGCCGGATACAAGGCTGGAAGTCGCGCGTGATCCTGATCGGTGAGCTGTCCCTCTGGGTCGCCCTGTTGATGGCGGCCTGGTCGACGACTGTTTCGTTCGCCGGCGCGCATCTGCGCCGCGATGAGTTGATCGACAGCGGCGTGCGCGGTCTCTACGCCACGTTCGCGATGATCGCGCTGGCGTCGGCCGGTCTGTGGACCGCGCTGATGACCCGCGACTTCTCGCTGCAGTATGTCGCGGGACACATCAGCTCGACCATGCCGAGCCTGTACGTGTTCACCGCGTTCTGGAGCGGTCAGGCGGGATCGATGCTCTTCTGGGCGCTGATCCTCGGGATGTACTCGACCATCGCCATCGCGATGGGACGGCGTCGCAATCCCGACCTCACGCCGTGGGCGACGGGTACGCTGTCGGCGGTCCTGCTCTTCTTCATCGCGACGACCGCGTTCAAGGCGAATCCGTTCATTCGCATGGAGTTCCTCCCGATCGACGGCCGCGGCATGAACCCGCAGCTGCAGAATCCGGGGATGGCGCTTCATCCGCCCAATCTCTACCTCGGCTACGTCGCGACAGCGATTCCGTTCGCCTTCGCCGTCGCTGCGCTGTTCACGCGCCGGCTCGACGCCGAATGGCTCGGCGTGGTGCGTCGCTGGGCGCTCCTCTCCTGGTTCTTCCTTACCGTCGGCATCGTGCTCGGCATGTGGTGGGCGTATGTCGAGCTCGGTTGGAGCGGCTACTGGGCGTGGGATCCGGTCGAGAACTCGTCGTTCCTCCCGTGGCTCACGAACACCGCGTTCCTGCATTCGATCATGATTCAGGAAAAGCGCGGCATGCTGCGGAAGTGGAACGTCGTGCTCGTCGTCGTCAGCTTCCTGCTCGCGATCTTCGGCACGTTCATCACCCGCAGCGGCGTGATCGAGAGCGTGCACTCGTTCGCGCAGTCGCCGGTCGGTCCGTGGTTCGCCACGTTCTTCTTCCTCGCGACGGGCATCACGATCTATCTCGTCGGCACGCGCCTCCAGCACCTCGAGGCGAAGGCCGAGCTCGAGAGCATGGTGAGCCGTGAAGCGGCGTTCCTCTACAACAATCTCCTGCTGTGCGGCATCGCCTTCGCCGTGCTCTGGGGGACGATCTTCCCGATCATCTCCGAGTGGTGGAGCAAGGAGAAGATCACCGTCGGTCCGCCGTTCTTTAACACCGTCAACATCCCGCTCGGCCTGCTCCTCCTCGCGCTGACGGGTGTCGGCCCGCTCATCGCCTGGCGTCGCGCCAGCGTCTCGAACCTCAAGCGACAGTTCCTGTCGCCGGCGATCTTCGGGCTCGTCGTCGGCGCGGTGTTGTTTGCCGTCGGCATGCGCAACTTCTACGCGCTCGTCACCTACATCCTGTCGGGCTTCGTCGCCGGCACGATCGTGCAGGAGTTCTACAAGGGCATCCGCGCGCGCCAGTCGATCCATCAGGAGTCGATCGTCACCGCGTTCGTGCGGCTCGTCGGACGCAACCGTCGCCGTTATGGCGGCTACATCGTCCACGCCGGCATCGTGATGCTCTTCGCCGCGTTCGCGGGCATGGCGTTCAAGGAAGAGTTCGACGTCAACCTGAAGACGGGCGAGCAGTTCGAGACGAAGGATCCGTACGGCCACACCTGGAAGTTCGTGAGCCAGGGTGTGTCGACGTCCGAGCGGCCCGATCGCACGGCGATCGCCGTGGGGCTGCAGGCGTTCCGCGACGGCAAGCCGCAGGGGATCATCCTCAGCGAGAAGCGCCAGTATCTCGACGCGCAGCGCCAGCCGCTGTTCAATCCGATCACGGAAGTCGGCATCAAGTACGCGGCGAAGCAGGACACCTACATCGTCCTCGCCGGCGTGCGTGACAAGGACACCGCCGAGCTGCGCATCACGTTCAATCCGCTCGTCGTGTGGGTGTGGGCGGGCGGTTTCCTGATGATGATCGGTGGTCTCGTCGTGATGTGGCCGCAGGCCGAGCGTCGCAACGCGCAGGCGGGCTACGTCGCGGTCATGCCTTCGGGCAGCGTCGCCGCGGAAATTCCGGTCGGCGTATGATCTCACGTCGCGATTTCTTTCTCCGCGCCGCCACCGGCTCGGCGGCCTTGCTCGTGACGGCCAACGCCGGCGCGCAGCAGCGCGGCCAGGCGATGGTCCACGATTCGACGATCGTGAAGGATTCGTCGAACCTCTTCGCGATGGATCAGAGCGCGGCGCAGCCGGTGCGTCTGCCGCCGAAGCCGAACGCGAAGCCGTCGATGACCGATCAGGAACGCGACGATCTCGAGCATCGCATCCACTGCCAGTGCGGATGCACGCTCAGCGTCTTCACCTGTCGCACGACCGACTTCAGCTGCCAGGTGTCGCCCGCGATGCACCGCGACGTCATCGAGCTGGTAAAGGGCGGCTACAGCGCGCAGGAGATCATCGACGCGTTCGTGAACGTGTACGGTGAGCGTGCGCTGATGGCGCCGAAGACATCGGGCTTCCACCTGCTCGCGTGGGTCATGCCCGGCACCGCGCTCGTCGTCGGCGGCGTCGCGCTCGCGATGCTGCTGCGCCGCTGGGGCCAGCGCTCGGCCGAGCGCACGGCGAATGCCGCGAAGGCATCGAAGTTCGTCGCGACGCGCGGCGAGACGGATGCGACGGCCGAGGAGCTCGCGCGCCTCGAGGCGGCGGTGCGCGGCGAGGACGATCGATGATCACGGCCCTCGTCATCGGAACGCTGCTCGCCGTCGGCGCGCTCGCGTTCGTGCTCTATCCGATCTTCTTCGGTGTCCGCCGCGCCGCGCCGTTCGTCGCGCCGCCGCGTCTCAACGAAGGGGAGTCGGCCGTGGCGGCGCTGCGCGAGATCGAGTTCGATCGCGCGACCGGCAAGCTGTCGGAGTCCGACTACGCCGATCTCAAGGCGCGCTACACGAAGAAAGCGATCGTCGCCATGCGTCGCGCCAAGTCGGGCACGGCGGCGGACGACGAGATCGAGGCGGCGGTGCGTGCGTATCGCGATTCGCATCCGGCCTGCCCGACCCATGGCCCGCGTCCGGAAGCGGACGCCGTGTACTGCTCGGATTGCGGGCGGTACTTACACGACAGGTGCGCCGGTTGCGGCGCACCTGTCGTCGAACATGATGCTCGGTACTGCGTGACGTGCGGGAATCGGCTCGCCGCTTAAGCGGCGAGCGCGATATCAGCCCTTCTTCGCAGCGGCCGAATCAGCCTTCTTCGCCTTCTTGCTGGCCTTGTGGGCCGGCTTCGCAGCCGCAACAGCCTTGTCCGCGGCCTTCTCAGCGGTCTTGGCTTCCTTCTTCGCATCCGTCGCGGCCTTCGTCGCGGTCTTCGCGTCGACGGCGGCCTTGTCGGCGGCCTTGTCGGCCGTCTTCGCGGCGGCGGCGGCGCCCTGCGGCTTGGCAGCGGCGGCGGCGGCCGGCTTCGCGGCAGCCTTCGACGAGTCAGCCTTCTTCGCGGCCTGCGCGTGGGCGGTGCTGGCGATGGCGATCATCGCGGCAGCGGCAAGAGCGATACGCTTCATTGGTAGAACTCCGGAGAGGGTGGGGTTCGCTGAAAATCGTCCCGGTCGACCGGGGACGAATGACACTCGTTTGAGTCGGAGCCCCGAACCCGCGATGGGGATCCGAACGAGACAGACCCCGCCTTTTCGGGGGCCGTCACAGCGAAAAATCAGCCTCTCTCGACCCGATCCAGCCGGCGTACCGCCACCTCGATCGGCACCAGGGTCGCCGCCGCGCACAGCACGAACGCCATGCCGAACCCCACGTACATCGCGAGCGGATCCGCTTCCTGCCCGTACGCCACCGCGCCCAGGTACGAATAGACCGGCCGCGCCTCGAGGATGATCACCCCGCCGATCAGCGCGATCGACGTCATCATGAACAGCAGACCGCCGAACGACGTCGGGATCTGCGCCGCGTTCTCCGTCTCGAACTGTGGGAACATCGTCCCGAATCCGAGCGCCAGTCCTGCAATCGCGAGCGTCATCAGCGTGATCGACCCGATCGAGACGCCGAACATGAACGGCGTCACCTGGAGCAGAAAGTCGGTGATCCCGACGATGCCCAGCGCGAGCAGCAACAGCGGCAACGTGCCGACCCAGAACTTCGACCAGAGCAGCTCGCGCATCGACATCGGGCTCGAACGGAGCAGCCAGAACGTGCGCCCCTCGAGACTCACCCCGGGGAAGATGAAGCGCGCCGCGATCGAAGCGAGCACAAAGCCAGCAAGAACGAGGTTCAAAAACGGCACTACGTTAACGAGAAAGAACGTCACACCCTCGCCGCGCAGCGGCAGGAACTTGATGTTGAAGACGTACACCATCACCAGCACGGCGAGCAGGATCAGCTGCGACCACTGCGTCGTGTCGCGGAAGAAGAGCCGCACTTCCTTGAGCAGCAGCTCGCGCCGCACCACGCCGAACACGCTCAACCCGCGATGCGCGAGCCTCGAGAGCGCGCCGGGACGCGCCGAGCGTTGTCCGCTCTCCTGCGCCTTGCTGAACCCGATCCCGTAGAAGGAACGGTGCAGCACCGCCCCGATCACGATCGCCGCTGCCGCGGTCGACCAGAGCAGATAGTAGGGGAGGAGATCCGTTTTCATCCCGAGCCACGCCATCACCGCGCGCTGCACCCATTCGCTCGGCAGCATCGGCGACGTCGGGCCGCGGAGCAGCGTCACGAAATCGACGAGCGACCGGAAGCCCTCCGGACGCGCGAACCGCTCGGGCCGGATCAGTCGGAACAGCACGACGATGCCGCCCGCCGCGAGCACCGCGATCACGCTCAGGATGTCGCGCGTGCGTCGCGCCGGGAAGATGTTCACGAGCAGCAGCGTGATCGCACTGCCGACCACCGCCGGCACGATGAGGAACGGCAGGAACGTCGCGAGCACGATCAGCGGGAAGAACGGCCCGCCGTGATAGACCACTCCGTACGCCGCGAACATCGGCACGGCCATCAGCACGACCATCCAGCTCGAGTGCACGACCGTCTCGATCAGCTTCGCCAGATACAGCTTCAGCCAATCGACCGGTGCCGATACGAGCAGATCGAGATCACGGGCGAGAAAGAAGCTCGACAGTGCCGTGATGATGTTCGACAGCATCAGGATCGAGAAGAACCCGACGAGGATCAGCCCGAGCAGCTTTCCCGCGAGCAGCGGCCCGATCTCCTGCACGCCGCGGAAGTAGCGCAGCAGCCGGAACAACATGAAGTAGATGAACGCCCAGAACCCGAGCCCGAACACGCCGAGGAAGAACCACCGCAGCGCATTCCCGCGCTCCCCGGACCTGGCCCGTGCCCGCGCCGTCAGAACCTTGGGAACAAGGAGGTGCGCAGTCGAAGTATCCGGCAGCCTCGCGATCCCCGCTCCCCGCTCCCCGATCCCCTCAGGCATTGAGTACATCCACCAGCGCCCGCGCCGCATTCTCGCCGGTGAGCTTCAGAAAGATCTGCTCCAGCCCCTGTGCCCCCGCTTCCGCGCTCGAGCGCAGATCGGCCATCGTTCCACAGGCGCGGATCACGCCGCTCTGGATGATGCCGATCCGATCGCACATCGACTCCGCCACCTCGAGGGTGTGCGTCGACATCATGATCGTGTGGCCGCGGTTGGTGTACTCGCGGAACAGATCCTTGAGAATGCGCGCCGCCTTCGGATCGAGTCCGACCATCGGCTCGTCGACGACGATCACCTCGGGGCGATGCACGAATGCGCTCGAGATGATCAGCTTCTGCCGCATGCCGTGGCTGTAGCTCTCGACTAGCTCGTCGCGCCACTCCTCCAGATCGAACAGCGCCAGCAGCTCACGCGCCCGATGCTCGACCTGCGCTCCTTCCTGGTTGTACAGCCCCGCGACGAAGCGCAGGAACTCGGCGCCCGTCAGCTTCTCGTAGATGAACGGCCGGTCGGGGATGAATCCGAGCTTGCTCTTCGCCGCGATCGGATCCTCGGCGAGGTTCACGCCGCCGATGTGCACGGTGCCGCCCGTCGGACGCAGGATCCCCGCGATCATCCGCAGCGTCGTCGTCTTCCCGGCGCCGTTCGGGCCGAGGAAGCCGAACAGCTCCCCGCGCGGCACCTCGAGATTGATCGCGTTGACCGCCGTGAAAGTGCCGTATCGCTTCGAGAGATTCGTCAGCTTGATCATGGATGCGACGTCGCGCGCTTGGCGTTCGACCCGGTCGTCTGGTTCACGTCGAGCACGTCGATTTTCAGATTGCCCATCAGACGCAGGAGCTCCGTCTGGCGACCGAGCCCGCCGATCGTAAACCGTAGGTGCGCGGCGTCGGCGGGGAATTGCCCGAAGGTCGGATCCACCGGCACCCAGTCGCGAATGAAGACTTCCGGCCAGGCGTGGTAGTAAAACTTCCCGTCGACGTAGGCGAGCCCCGCGGCGATGCGTGCCGGCAGCCCGATCGCGCGCGCCATCGCCACGTAAAGCTGCGTGTGCTCGTTACAGTCGCCGACACGTGATTTGAACACCTCCAGCGCGCTCGGCACGCCGAACGTCACGTGCTTCTTCACGGCCCTGTTCACCCAGTCGTTCAGCTGCCGCGCGACGCGCTCCGGATCGTGCTCGAAATGCTGGACGTTGTACGCGGCGTACCAGAGATCGTGGTCGTCGCTCTGCAGCAACGGCTCCGCCTTCAGGTACTGCGGATCGACGTTCGGTTTCCGCGGCAGCGCCCAGTCTGCCTTCATTGCGCTATCCGGCACAGCGCGGATCGTCAGCACATCTCCGGCCAGCGACTGCTGCCCGCCGTCGAGGTCGAATCCCTTGAGGTCGACGCCGGTCAGACGGACGCGCAGCGACTGGACGCGCTGATCCATCCGCTTGCTCGCCGCGATCGCCGTCGTCTCGAGGATGTCGCGGTCGTCGGTCACCTCGAGATGCGTGGAGTCGGCGCGCCAGTTCTCGAACGCGACCTCGTACGGCAGGCGACGCAGCTCCAGGCCGAGCTGCGTCGTCTGCACGATCCGCCCCTGCTCGTCGACCCAGCCGCTGAACGCGCCGGCGGTCTGCGCCGCGACCTGCCAGGCCTTCACCGTGTCGGGCTGAATACCGCGCCAGCGCTTGTTCGTCGAATCAAAGACGGCGCTGTCGTTCACGACGAACGCCGACTCCGCGCGCACGTCGAGCCCGACATCCTTCGGCGCCATCGTCGACGGATCGAACACGGGCAGCGTGTAGTGCTTCCCGACCTTCGGCGTCTCGCCGAGGGCGAGCGCGAGCGGCACGAGCGTCGGCAGGAGAATCGGTCCGCTGATCGGAATCCGCTGCGGCGCGCCGCTGTCGCTGCCCGTCGCGATCCGCAGCACGAGCACGCTGTCGCCGTCGACCGTGCCCACGGCGCGCACCGGCGCTCCCTCGGTATCGAGCGCGAGATCGAACTGCTTGATACGCAGCGCACGCGACAGCACGACGTTCGTGCGCGCCGTCGCACGCCGCGACTTGCCGCCCATCGGAAGATCGGCGACGAAGTAGTCGGCGACGGTGATCGTCGTCTCGGCCGTGTCGATCGTCGACGACGCGAAGCCGATCTGCCGCGATCCCTGCATCACGCCGTAGTAGACCGCACCGGGCGTGACGCGCATCGCGGCTTCGGCGAGGCGCTCGTACTGCGGACGGAAATACTCGCGCCGGATGAGCAGCGCCACGCCGGCCAGCCAGGCGGCGATGATCACCGTTCCGACCATCGCGCGCCGACTCATCTACTTCTTCTGCGCCTCTCGCGCGCGCTGATACGCCGCCGTGGCCGCTTCCGGCCTGCCCATGCGATCGAGCACGACGCCGACGCGGTTCATGGCACGCCAGTTCTCCGGCTGGAGACGCGCCGCGGTCTCGTAGGCCTCGAGCGCTTCCGAGAGACGGTCGGTCTGATTGTACGACTCGCCCAGCTGGTAGTGCGCCGCGGCCTTGTTGGGGTCGAGGCTCACGGCGCGCTGCAGCGGGTCGATCGCTTCACGCCAGCGCGCACGCCGGCAGAGAGAGATGCCGAGCTCCAGCAGAGCGTCGGCGTCGGTGGGTTCGTCCTTCAACGTCATGGATGCTACGGGTGAGTCTGTGGCGTCAGGTCAACGCGAGAGTCGTCTCGCCATTGATCCAGTCGAGGTACTTCTCGGTTCCGGCCTCGACGGAGAGGGCCAGGAGCTCCGGTACCTTGTACGGGTGCAGCTCGTCGAACGCCGCGCGCAGGGACTCGAGGCGTGCCGAGCGGGTCTTGAGCATCACGACGACCTCGCGCTCGTCGGCGATCTTTCCCTGCCAACGATAGAGCGACCGCGCCGCCGGAAAGAGGGTGCCGCAGGCAATCAGCCGGCGCTCGAGCAGAGTGCGAACGAGCTGCACGGCCTCCTCGTCCGATGCAACGGTAGTCAGTACGACGATGGCGTCAGTATGCGGCATGCTTAACGATAGCGCTTCAACGCTCGCTCCGCTCCCTCTCCGCGCCCACCGGACGGGGCGACTTGTCTCCCGCCGGTCCTGCCCGCAGCTTTCGCAGGCTATGGCAGAAGATTCGTTGATCGTTCGCGGCGCGCGGGAGCACAACCTGCGCAACATCGACGTCACGATCCCCCGGGACCAGCTCACGGTCATCACCGGTCTGTCGGGATCGGGCAAATCCTCCCTCGCGTTCGATACCATTTACGCCGAAGGCCAGCGACGCTACGTCGAGTCGCTGTCCGCCTACGCGCGCCAATTCCTTGGGCTGATGGAAAAGCCCGACGTCGACTCGATCGAAGGCCTGTCTCCGGCCATCTCGATCGAGCAGAAGACCGCCGGCCATAATCCGCGGTCGACCGTCGGCACCGTCACCGAGATCTACGACTACCTGCGTCTGCTCTGGGCACGCGCCGGAACGCCGCACTGTCCGAGTTGCGGCCGCGCCGTCCAGCGCCAGAGTCCCGCGCAGATCGCCGAGATCGTCCTCACCTGGCCGCGCGACGCCCGCATCGAGGTGCGCGCGCCGCTCGTGCAGGGACGAAAGGGCGAGTTCCGCGAGCTGTTCGAGAACGTGCGCAAGCAGGGGTTCATTCGCGCCTACGTCGACGGTGAGCTGATCGAGGTCTCCAACCCGCCGAAGCTCAACAAGCGCCAGAACCACAACATCTCGGTCGTCGTCGACCGGCTCGTCGTCCGCACCGAGGACCGCGGCCGTCTCACCGACTCGATCGAGACGGCGCTCAAGCTCGCCGACGGCGTCGTCGAGATCGCCCGCGCCGAGGATACCTCGGCGCCCGAGGTATTCTCGGAACGCTACGGCTGTCCGACCTGCGGCATCTCGCTCCCCGAGCTGGAGCCGCGCCACTTCTCGTTCAACTCGCCGTTCGGCGCCTGTCCGACCTGTGGTGGACTCGGTACGACGCGCCGTGTGAGTGAGGAACTCATCCTCGGCAGCGACCGCATCTCGATCCTCGAGGGCGTGATCATTCCGTGGGGCGAGCCGACCGGCTATCTGCGGAAGATCGTCCTTCCCGCGCTCGCCCGTCAGCTCAAGTTCGATCTCAACACGCCGTGGGGCGATCTCCCCAAGGCGGTGCGCGACACCATTCTCCACGGCGACAAGTCCGGCAAGCGCTCGCTGAGCAAGGACGCGATCGAGTGGGAAGGGGTGCTCCGCAACATCGAGCGCCGCTACCAGGAGTCCGATTCCGACACGGTGCGGATGGAGCTCCAGGAGTACATGATCGAGGTGCCGTGCGGCGACTGTCAGGGCCGCCGCCTCAAGCCGGAGTCGCTCGCCGTCACGGTCGAAGGGAAGAACGTCGGCGAGATCGTCGAGTTTCCGATCACCGAGACGCTCGCGTTCTTCGAGCGCGTCCCCGTGCGCGGCGACGGCAAGCCCGGTCTCGATCCCGAGATCGCCGGCCCGATCCTCAAGGAAGTGCGCGAGCGCCTGCGCTTCCTCGTCGACGTCGGTCTGGACTACCTCACGCTCGGTCGCTCCGCCGAGTCGCTGTCCGGCGGCGAAGCGCAGCGCATCCGTCTCGCGACGCAGATCGGCTCGCGCCTCGTCGGCGTGCTGTACATCCTCGACGAGCCGTCAATCGGCCTGCACCAGCGCGACAACTCGCGCCTCCTCGCCACACTCGAGCAGTTGCGCGATCTCGGCAACACCGTGATCGTCGTCGAGCACGACGAAGAGACGATGCGCGCGGCGAATCACGTCATCGACCTCGGCCCCGGTGCGGGCAAGCATGGCGGTCACGTCATCGCCGCCGGCACGGTCGACGAGATCATGCGCAACCCGGCGTCGATCACCGGCAAGTTCCTCAGCGGCGAAGTGAAGATCGCCGTCCCCGATCAGCGCCGTCCGATCGAGAAGCATCGCGCGATCCGCATCGAGGGCGCGCGCGAGCACAACCTCCGCAATCTCGACGTCGAGGTCCCGCTCGGCGTGTTCGTCGCCATCACCGGCGTGTCCGGCTCCGGCAAGTCGACGCTGATCGAAGACATCCTGCATCGCTCGCTCGCGCGGCATTTCTATCGTGCGCGTGTCATTCCCGGCGCGCACACCCGCATCACCGGCTTCGAGCACATCGACAAGGTCATCGACATCGACCAGTCGCCGATCGGACGCACGCCGCGCTCGAATCCGGCGACGTACACCGGTCTGTTCACGCCGATCCGCGAGCTGTTCGCCGAGCTCCCCGAAGCGAAGATTCGCGGCTACGGGCCGGGACGCTTCTCGTTCAACGTGAAGGGCGGCCGCTGCGAGGCCTGTCAGGGCGATGGTCTTGTGAAGATCGAGATGCACTTCCTTCCCGACGTCTACGTGCCGTGCGAGGTGTGCAAGGGGAAGCGTTACAAGCGCGAGACGCTCGAGGTCCGCTTCCGCGGCCAGACGATCTCCGACGTGCTCGAGATGACGGTCGAAGACGCCTGCGCGTTCTTCGAGAATCAGCCGCGCATCCACCAGAAGCTTCAGACGCTCCAGGACGTCGGCCTCGGCTACATCCACCTCGGCCAGAGCGCGACGACGCTCTCCGGCGGCGAAGCGCAGCGCGTGAAGCTCGCCTCCGAGCTCTCGAAGCGCGACACCGGCCGCACCTTCTACATCCTCGACGAGCCGACCACCGGTCTCCACTTCGAGGACGTCCGGGTCCTCCTCGACGTGCTCCACCGCCTCGTCGACCGCGGCAACACGGTGCTGGTGATCGAGCACAATCTCGACGTCATCAAGACCGCCGACTGGATCATCGACCTCGGCCCCGAAGGCGGCAACCGCGGCGGCACCATCGTCGCAGCCGGCACACCCGAAGACGTCGCCGCCGTGAAGGCGTCGCACACGGGGGAGTTTCTGAAGCCGTTGCTTGTGCGAGATCGCAAATCCCGGAAGGCGGGCTGACGGCAACTGCTCACCGCAGAGACGCAGAGACACAGAGCAGCGCAGAGAACTGCCGTAAGAACAAACCTGCCTGAAATGAGAACGGCGACTCCGAGTGGGGTCGCCGTTTCTTTTTCATCATTTCTCGTTTCGTCGTTTGCAGCTC
>CBHWBX010000008.1:0-24549 GCA_966111935.1 uncultured Gemmatimonadaceae bacterium | reverse complement strand
TCTTTCGTCGTTTGCAATCCTCTGCGGCCCTCTGCGTCTCTGCGGCTCTGCGGTGAGCAAGTTGCTGTTGACTCTATTTCTGCACGACGATCAGCCCCACATCACCGGAGAATGCATCATGCATCGTCGGGATCCCGGGCGGCGCCATCCAGGGGCCGTTGTCGACGCGGACGTTGATGTGGTGCATGCCGGGGGAGATCGGCACGTTCAGCTCCCAGAGATCGCGGCCGCGGCGGACGAGCTGGAGTGGGATCCAGTCGCTGAAATCGCCCATCACGTCGACCGTTTCGACGCCGCCGACGCGGATGATGATCTTGCGCATCTCGCCGGTGCCCGGCTGCATCTCGAACTTCTTCACGAGGACCGTGTGCGGCAGCGCCACCGGAGGCGCGTTCTTCGAGACCGGCGAGTACGCGATCTCGAGACCGGCCATGCCGAAGTTGCGGGCGGGCAGTCCGCGCAGCGGCAACGCCGGCTGACGGCCGCCGCCGCCGATGATCGCGATGCGATCGTTGAGCCAGACCGTCGCGCGCGCGGAGCTCCAGCGGCGCGAGTCGGGCGTGACGTCGTACGAGTCGCCGAAGCGATAGCCCGTCTGCGCGCTCATCTCGAGCGGGCCGGCTTCCCACTGGAGCGCGCCTTCGAGATCGCTGAACCGCGACTGCCGCTCGCACGCCGTGCCGAGGGCCGCGTCGTCGCGCACGATCATGTTCCCGCTCGCCATCGAGCCGATCGACGGCGACGCGCAGGAGAGCGCGGTGCCGGAGTCGCGCACCGATGCGACTTTGCTGAATGAGAAATTCGTGAACGTCGCCGTCATCGTCGCGACGCCGAGCTTCGACGATGCTTCGCCGACGCGTCCCCACAGGCCGGCGTCGAGCACGTCGGCCGACGAGATCACCGCGACGCGCCACGGCTTCGCGACGCCGCCGCCGAACCACATGCCGCCGGCCTGGTGAAAGAGCACGTGGACGCGCGTCTGTACGTCCACCTGATCGCTGCCGAGCGAGCGCGAATCGACGGCGCGGCTGGCGTTGCCGATCATCTCGGCGCGAACGCCGTAGACCGTGGGCGACGTGAAGGTGCCGGAGACGATGCCGTCGGCAACCTGGAGATTCTGTTCCGAGAGGAACGCCGCGCCCCTGGCGGTGAGCCGGGCATGCGGAAGATCGAAGGTGAAGCTCGGCGCGAAGCGCAGCGCGCTCGCCGGAAGGACGCCGTCCGACACGGTGTATTGCCCTGCCTCCAGTCGTCCGGAGACAAGTTGCGCTGCAAGCTCCCGTGGCGCGGGAACCAGCAGCGCAGTGCACAACGTGAGGATCGCAACCTTCCGATCGTCCATGGTCACTCGAACCTAGTGGACTATTGCGGACCTTCCGGCGGTTTTCCCGCGGTTGCGGGCGAACGTACCGGGGTTTCCCGGATCCGATTCTGAAGCGCGGTCCCGGGGCTCAACCCCTGAAGAATGTCCGCCTGCACGTTGTTCCACAAGCTGTGAAACGTTGCGTCGTCCGCGCCGTCCTGCCAGAGCTTGGTAATGGCCGAGGACGCATCGACGTTCGAGATCCCGCGCGAGAGGAAGTCCGCCCACACGGTGAACGCTTCGAGATCGCTTCGTCCCTGCTGGCGGACGCGGAACTTGTCGAGCTGATCGGGCTTCGCGCCGGCCTCGAGGACCGAAGCCGCGGCCTCGAGCTCATCGGCGCTGACGCCGCCGAGGACGGAGCGTGCGGTGCGGAGGTTGACGAGGCGTTTGCGCACCGCGTCGACGATGCGGCGGTCGGGGGCGCGCTTGGCGATGCCTTCGAGCGCCTTGGACATGATCGACCGCGGGGGGAGTCCGGTCGCGATCGCGGAGTCGATGACGATCTCGACGATGTACTTGCTGGTGGGGTCGAGTCTGGAGAGCGGTGCCGGATCCTGCGCCGTGGCGGGCAGTGCGCTCAGGAAGGAGAGCGCGACTGCCGCCAACGACGCAGCGAACGTGTGGGGGACACGTTGTTTGAGATTCACGTAGCAGGCCCTGGCACGTTTCTGATCGAGTTGGCGTGTCCGAAGCCGTCATCCGGGGCGAGCGGCGCCCCGGGATCGTTGGTCCATGTGGACCCGTCGACGACGAACGCGTACAGGTGACGTCCAGCCCGCAGCGGCAGGGTCACGGTCCACAGGCCGCCGGTGGCGGAGCGGACCATCGGAGTCTTCGTCATGTCCCAGTCGTTGAAGTCTCCGACGAGCGAGACGTTCGACGCCTGCGGCGCGACGTAAACGAACTTGACGACCGTGTCGGTCGTGTGAGAAACCGGGGGCTGCTGCGCAACATCAACCGTTGGCTGACCGCCCTTACGGACGCCCCAGTTTTTTCCGAGATCGCCGACGAAGAATCCGATGCCGACGAGGCCAGCGGCGAGCAGCGCGCCCGCGGCCGGCGAGAGATGGAACGATCGCTGATGGACGAGACGCGACCAGAGGGCGCGCACGCCGTGCTGCGAGGGACCGCGACCCGCGGCATGCTCGGCGCGAACGGCGCGCATGACCCGATCGCGCGCGTCGCCGTCGATCGCGACGGGGCGTTTCGCCTCGCGCGCGATCCACTCCACGTACGGATGTTCCACCGAGTCAGCCATCCTTGATCCGCTCCCACCGGTCGCGCAGCCGATCACAGGCGCGCTTGACGCGCATCTTCAACGCAGAGACTCCAACACCGGTCAAGGCGGACATCTCTTCGTAGCTCATCTCTTCGATGTACTTCAGGAGAAACGCTTCCCGCAACAACGGGTCCAGCTCAGCCAGCACGCGCTGGACGAATTCCTCGTCCTCACCCGACCACGACGTCGAGCGATCCGGCGCGTTCAACAGCATTGCTTCTTCGCGAACGAAGACCCGTTCGCGGTGAGCTCGCCGCGCGGCGATGCTCCGGCACTGATTCACCAAAATCCGATACAACCATGCGCTGAAACGATCGCGCTCCTGGTATCGGTTCAGTGCCCGATACGCGCGGAGAAAGGTCGCCTGCAACGCATCTTCCGCGTCGTCGCGGTTACCCAACATCCGAATCGCGAACCGCGCGCACCGATCGTAATACCGATCAACGAGCGCGGCGTAAGCGTCAACGTCGCCTGCCAGCACGCGTTGAACGTCGGCGGCATCGTCGCTCATGTCCGTTTCTATAACCCACCCCTCTTTCCTCGGGGTCACATCGCTTTGTAACCAGGATCACCAGTAGGCGTAACCGGAAAGTATCTACCAGCGGGTACGCCCGAGCCGAGACATAGTTAACGTGTCAACCAAAATTCCACGCCGTACCGTCACCGTCAAATTCGACAGGCCGTAGCCGAGCCCTCTGGGGTCGTACACCGCGGAATCACGGCTGGCCCAGAGGCGTACTCCATAAGATGCGGCAAGATTCGCGTCGCGGAGCGGCAAACCGCCAGAACGGAGGTGGAGGGCGTTCCTGGCCGTGTCGAACACGATCGCTACCGGGGCGCGGCGGGCGAGAGCCGTCTGGCGGGCGAGGGCGAAGCTGCCGGCGACGTCGGTCATCGCGGCGCGCACCGCCCAGCGGTCGCGGGCCCAGCCGAGCTTGGGGAGGGCGAGCGCAAGGAGGAGGGCGCCGACGGCGAGAGTCAGGGTGAGCTCGACGAGGGTGAAGCCGGTCGGGGGATCCGGGATCGGGGATCGGGGAGCGGGAGCGCGCATATCCGCAAGAACGCTCGACGGCGCTGATCGGCGTCATCATCTTGCTTCCGGTCGAGCCTATTTCACTCCAACCGACTCTGCAATGCGGAAGATTCGATGGATCGCGGTGGCGCTCGCCGCGCTCGCCGCGGGGTGCGCCAATCCGCGCACGCAGGCGAACATGGCCCAGGCGCTTCAGGACGCCGCGTCGGAGATGAACACGCTGCGCAACGACATCGCGCAGCTACAGACGGACATGGATTCGCTACGCACCGTCGTCGCGAAGCAGGACAGCCTGCTCACGCGGATGGCGGCGGTGACGGGCGTGCCCCGCTAGAACACGGGTCCGGCGCAATCGTTGCGACGGCGACATCGGCGCGCGACATCTTCCATCCACTCTACTTTTCGGTCATGCGAGTCAGCATCGAATACTGCACGATGTGAAGCTACGAACCTCGCGCCGTCGGTCTGGCGGCTGAGATTCGTGAGCGGTTTCCCGATGCCGAGGTCACATTGATCCCGTCGGGGAAGGGACGGTTCGAGGTCGTCGCGGACGGCGATGCGATCTTCGAAAAATCGAAGCTCGATCGTCACGCGCGGCAGGGTGAAGTCATCAAACTTCTCGAGGAACGGCGCACGCGCGGATGAAGATCGCCATATCGACGGGGGGCGGAGATGCGCCAGGGCTGAACGCGGTGATTCGTGCCGCGGTGCTCTCGGCGATCAACCGCGGTTGGGAGGTGCTGGGCATCAAGCGCGGCTTCGCCGGCTTGCTCGGCGAAGACGAGGTCATTCCGCTGACGAAGGATTCGGTGCGCGGCATCGCGCACCTCGGCGGGACGATCCTTCGCACGACGAATCGCGGCAATCCGTTCCACTATCCGCGCAAGCAGGCGGATGGATCGATCCTCGAGGAGGATCGCTCGGACGAGTTGATCGCGAACGCGCGCGAGCTGGGGATCGACGCGATCATCACGATCGGCGGCGACGGCTCGCTGACGATCGGCAAGCTGCTCTGCGACAAGGGCATGAAGGTCGTCGGCGTGCCGAAGACGATCGACAACGACGTGAGCGGGACGATCACCACGTTCGGCTTCGACACCGCGGTGAACACCGCGCTCGAGGCGATCGATCGGCTGCACACGACCGCGGAGAGCCACGATCGCGTGATCGTGCTCGAGGTGATGGGACGCGACGCCGGATTCATCGCGCTGCACTCGGGGCTCGCCGGCTCCGCGGACGTGATTCTCATCCCCGAGATTCCGTACGACATCATGAAAGTCTGCGACAAGATCAACCGTCGCGACCGGGCGGGCCGGCACTTCTCGATCGTCGTCGTCGCGGAAGGCGCATTCCCAAAGGGCGGCCAGGTGTCGCTGATCGGCGAATCGCTCCCCGGCGAAGCGCGCCGCGTCGGCGGGTTGTGCGAACCGATCGCGCGCGAGATCGCGCGCATCACGGGCAAGGAGACGCGCTCGCTGGTGCTCGGCCATCTGCAGCGCGGCGGCATGCCGACCGGCTACGACCGCCTGCTCGCGACGCGCTTCGGCGGAGCCGCGGTCCGCGCGGTCGCCGACGGGAAGTGGGGACACATGGTGGCGCTCCAGTCACCGGACATCGTGACGATCCCGATCGAAGAAGCGCTGCGCGAACCGAAGCGGGTGAATCCGAATCACGACACCGTGCAGACGGCGCGGGCGTGCGGGATCTCGTTCGGAGACTGATACCGGGGATCGGGAGCGTGGATCGGGGATCGGGGATCGAGAGAAGTCGGTTTGTCGCGATCCACGATCCCCGATCCGTCGTCCTACAGCAAGGACAGTGACTTCTCCGGCCACGGACACCCGCCGGGCCCAAATGTATACAGTGTTTCCTTAACTCCTTGCAATCGTTAGTCTTCCGGTCCTGAGCCCGTCGGTGGGAGGTGGCATCGGCCCTGCTTTGACTGCTCTTGCCGTCCGATGTCCGGACAGCCGATGGAGACGAAATGAAGCCGTTCAATGTCGTAGTGATCGCGGGACTGGTGGCCGCGACTGCCGCGCCTGCACACGTGTGGGCGCAGCAGGCGCAGCAGAAGGACAGCGCGCGCAAGGCGCCGGCGATCCCGGCCGATGCGCGTCCGCCGAAGGGCATGTGTCGCATCTGGCTCGACAACGTGCCGCCGGCGCAGCAGCCCGCCGCGACGGACTGCACGAGCGCGATTCGCAATCGTCCGTCGAACGGCCACGTGATCTTCGGGGATGACTTCGCTGATTCGTCGAAGGCGAAGCCGACCGACAAGTCGAAGCTTCCGCCGAACATCAAGGGCTTCACCGAGGTGAAGCCGGCGTCGGTCACTCTCCCCAAGCGTCCGCCGGCGACCGACTGACGGCCTTAGCCTTGCTAACTTGCGAGGCGTGACTCGAAACGTAAGAGAGCCGTACCTCCCCGATCACGAATCGTTCGTTGGATCGGAGCCGCCGACCGGGCGTGTGATCGTCATCGCGCCGACGCGCGCCGCGTGTGAGACGATCGAGCTCGCCCTCGGTCTGCACATCGAGACGTTCCTCGAACAGAAGTACGGCGAGAGAGTGCGCGAGCTCGCGCGCTCCGGGCGCGGCTTCGGCATCGTCGCCGGCACCGGCACGGGCAAGACGCTCGCGATCCGTCCGATCGCCGAGCAGATCCTCGGCACGACGGAGCTCAAGGTCGGCGTCGTCAACCGCGAGCGTGAAGCCACGCCCGAGACGCCGACGTGGAACGTCATCATCGTCACGACGGGCATCGCGCGACGGTGGTTCGAGGAAGGCGACATTCTCGCGACCGACACGATCATCGTCGACGAGATCCATCAGACGTCGGCGGAGCTGGAGCTCTGCCTGGCGCTCGGCAAGCGGGTCGGCGTGCGCTTCGTGTGGCTGTCGGCGACGGTCGATCCGAAGTTCTACGCGAGCTACCTGAATTCGGCCGACGTCCTCCAGGTCTTCGACTTCGATCCGCAGAAGGCGGCGCGGGTCAAGATCGTGGACAAGAAGCCGCTCGCGTTCCTCGACGAGGGCTTCCTCCGGCAGCTCGTGAAAGGACGCCACGGCGTGGCGCTGTTCGTTCCGACGCGGCGCGGCGTCGAGGATGCGGCGGAGCACGTGCGCCGCATGGCGCCGCGCGTGAACACGGCCTTCTACCACGGCGGCGAGCCGATTCGCATCCTGCGTCCGTTCCTCGAAGGGGGCGAGCAGAAGCCGTACTTCCTGGCGATGACGGCGGCGGGGCAGAGCGCGCTCAACGTGCGCGGGCTCGACACGGTGATCATCGACGACGTGAAGTTCTTCAACGTCATCAACCGCGGCCGCAACGTGCTGACGCAGGAGCATCTCGGCGCGAACGAGATCCTGCAGATGGCCGGGCGCGTGCACGGCCGCGTGCAGGGTGGACGGGTGTTCATCCTGTCCGATCGCGACATCCAGTTCGAGAGCCTCGAGCCGACGGAGCCGGAGTTCCAGCTCGCCGGCGACTCGGAGCGCGTGGCGATCACCTGCGCGGCGCTCGGCGTGCGCGCCGACGAGCTCGATCTCCCGGTGCCGCTCGATCGTCTGGCGTATCGCAATGCGGTGACGCTGCTCGAGGAGCGCGGCATCATCGAGAAGGGTCGTCTCACGGGTTACGGGCGATCGGTCGAAGCGATGCCCGTCGAGCGCTCGTGGGCGGAGCTGCTCGTGAATGCCGACGACGATCTGCTGCCGCAGCTCACGGTGATGGCGTCGATCGAGTCGCTGCATCGCATGACGCGCGAGGAGCGCGACCTCGATGGATTGATCGTGCCGGGAAGCGATCACCTCACCGCGTACAACCTTTACGCCGAAGCGTATCAGTACGCGGGACGGATGGGCGAGGTGTACGGGCTGCCGCGGCATCTGTTCGACGAGGAGCGCATCGAACGATGGGCGGAGAAGCGCGGCGCGCTCGTGAAGTCGGTCGAGGATGCGGCGCTGGGCATGGCGAGCATCTATCGCGCGGTCGGGCTGCCGCTGCCGCACGAGATGCCGAACGCCGGCGAGGAAGCGCTGCGGAAGTTCCAGTTGCTGCTCGCGCAGTTCATGCCGTTCACGCTCGTGATCGACGAGCAGACCGCAAGCGGCGACGAAGCGCGCGTCTCGAAGACCAGCGTCTGCGGCAGCTGGGGACCGATCGCCGGCGAGCTGCGCTACTTCGCCGACAAGTTCGGCAAGCCGCGCGCGTCGATCGAAGGGACGCAGATCCCGTACGATCTGCTGCGTCCGTACGCGCACGTCACCGAAGGAGAGCTGATCTACAACGCCGAGTCGAAGCGCACGCCGCTGGTGCTGCGCCGGCGGGTGGAGTATCACGGCTTCGAGCTCGAGAGGGAGATCGAGCCGATTGACGAGTTTCCGCCGGAGCTCGCGGAGAAGGCGAGGCACGTGCTCGCCGAAGCGCTGGCGCGCGGCGAGGCGCGGCATCCGGGCGCGCAGAAGAATCAGACGGCGATCGACGAGGTGCGCGAGTCGTATCGTCGCTCGGGAGGAAAGACGCCGCGTCTCGGGCTCGCCGAGCTGACGGCGCTCTACGAGAAGCAGCTCGCCGATCTGAGCTCGATGTCGGACTTCCGGCACGCGCGCGTCTATGTCAACGCCGACGATTACGTCTCGGCGGACGAGCGCGCGCGGTACATGGCGCTGCCGTCGACGGTGCCGGTGCGCGACAAGGACGTGGAGATCCACTACGACGTCGAAGAGACGCCGGAGGGGAACATCGGCGTGGCGCGTCTCCGTCTGCCGGAGAAGCTCGCGCGCACGCTCACCGACGAAGAGCTGCCGACGCTCGATCGTCCCCTGCGGTTCATCGTGACGCGCGGCGTGCGCGGCGCGGCGCGCGCGGCGACGCTCGGGGCGCTGCAGGAGGAGCTCGAGCGTCCGTTCACGGAGAAGGAGATCGCCGAGATGGATCGCGCGCACGAGGAGCGTCTACGCGACCGGAAGCGTCGGCGGGAAGGGCGCGCGAAGCGCGATCGTGACGACAAGCGGCAGCGTGAGCGCCCGGGCTCGCGCGATCGGAATCGCAAGCGCGAGCGGGATCGTCGCGTCGAGCAGTCGGATCGCGAGGAGCAGCTGCGCGACGAGCGGCGTCCGTCGAACGAGGAGTTCGATGGCCGGCGACGGAGAGGGCCTGGGCGTTTCCGTCCGCCGCGTGGTGGCGGAAAGAAACGGCGGTAATCATCCCGAGCGCAGCTGCACCACGTACGTCTCCTCGTGGTACGGCTCGAAACCGCGCGCGCGGTAGTTGGGGAGAGCGGCCGGCGAGTCGAGGGTGCAGGTGTGCAGCCAGACGCGCGACGGGGCGAGGGTCCAGGCTTCCTCGGCGGCGCGGGTGAGGAGCGCCTTGCCGATGCCGCGGCCGATGAATGCCGGGACGAGACCGAAGTAGGCGATCTCTACGGTATCGTCGGTGTGGGCTTCGAGCTCGAAGTAGCCGGCGACATCATCGCCGGCGAGGCATTCCCACACAGAGACCGATTCGCGCGCGAGGTAGGCGGCGAGCTTCTCGTCCGACCAGGCGTTGCGATCGGTCCAGTGCCATGGTGCGCCGACGGTCTCGTAGAGACGGCGGTAGTGTGCGACGCTGATGTCGCGACGTCGTTCGACACGAACGGCCGGATCGACGAAGCGAGCCGGCCGCAGTTGCTCCGGTGAACGGAGCTCGAGATAGGTGCGAAGGACTTCGACGACCGGACTCAATGCGACTTGAGCTTCTCGCGATGGCGCGCCGCCTTGGCGCGGTTGCCGCACGTCGCCATGTCGCACCAGCGGCGTCGTCCGTTCTTGGTGTTGTCGAAGAAGACGCGCTGGCAGCGCGGGTCGGCGCAGCCGCGGACGCGATTGAGCTCGCCGAGGATGAGTGCGTCGGCCGCGGATTCGACGATCGGGATGACGAGTCCCGCGAACGCATCGCCGACGGGCACGAACGATCGCATGAACGTTCCGTCGGGACGGAGCTCGACGCGGCGCGTGCCGGCACTGCGGCCGAGGACGCGATTGATCTCGGCGAGTCCGTCGGCGCGGACGCGTTCGCTCATCGGGCCGCGCTCGGCGAGGGCGCGCAGCGCACCGCGGACGCGTCGGGCATCGACGAGCGACGCACCGGCGCCGGCGGGCTGCTGCTGCGCACGGCGACGAATGCCGGCCGCGCGCTCGGCGTCGAGCACGGCGGCGGACTCGAGCCACCGCACCATCGTCTCGAAGTCGCGAAGGGCGTCGAAGCGACGAATGCCGTGCTCGCAGTTGACGAAGTCGAGCCAGAGCCGCTCGCCGACGAACACGAACGGCGAACGTTCCGGTGAGGAGCGTTGCGGCGAATATGTGACTGCCGCTACGGTGTCTGACGGAGTGAGTGTGAGCATCGTCGGCTTCAGGGGACAGCAAGCATACCGCGCCACCCGTCGCGCATCAAGCGACGTGCCGTGAAAAGGCATCGCATGCGGCGAGCGCGACAGATCTAACGCGTCGTTCGGGGGGCGTGTACATTAGCCGCGCTTCGCCCGAGAATTCGTCACCATAAGATACTAATATCGGCTTCGTGAGACTCGTCGTCGTCGGCTCGACCAATCCCGTGAAGATCGCCGCGGCGCGCGCGGTGATCACCGCCGCGTGGCCCGACGCGGTCGTCGAAGGCGTCTCGGTCGCGTCGACCGTGAGTGATCAGCCGTTCGGCGACGACGAGACGATTCGCGGCGCGCTCGCGCGAGCGACTGCGGCGCGCGCGGCACGCGATGCGGTGCTCGGCGTTGGGCTCGAGGGCGGCGTCGTCGAAGAGAGCGACGGCTCGATGCGCACGTGCGCGTGGGCGGTGGTCGTGGACGCCGAAGGGCGTCGCGGCGTCGGCGGGTCGCTGGCGATGCCGCTGCCGGAGCGCGTCGCAACGATGATCCGCGACGGGATGGAGCTCGGCCATGCGATGGACGCGCTGATCGGCGCGCAGAACACCAAGCATGCGCAGGGCGCGGTCGGCATCCTCACGAACGGGCTCGTCGACCGGCAGCGCGCGTACGAGGTGCTGGTGAGCTACGCGCTCGGTCCGTTTGTGGCGCGCGATCTCTACGCGACGGAAGAGCCGTCGCTCTAACCATCGCTCTCGCCGAGCCCGGCTGATCCTACTAAAAAACTAGTTGACAGCCCGCGGGCCGGGCGGTATCGTAGCTACTAGAAATCTAGTAGTCACGACTTTCTCATGGGCATCATGGACATCTCGTTTACCGATCGCGAGCTCGACGTGATGGCGGTGCTCTGGCAGCGCGGCTCGGGGACCGTCACGGAAGTGCGCGAAGGGCTGGACGACGACCTCGCGTACACCACCGTGCTGACGATCCTCCGCACGCTCGAGGAGAAGGGCTTCGTCACGCACCGCACCGAGGGGAAAGCGCACCGCTATCTGCCCGCGGTCTCGCAGGAGAAGGCGGGGAAGAGCGCGCTCTCGCGCGTGCTCGACAAGATCTTCGCGGGATCGCCGGAGCTGCTGCTGACGCAGCTCGTGAGCGAGCGTGACGTCGATCCGGCGGAGCTGCGGCGACTCAAGAAGCTCCTCGACGACCGTCTCTCCGACATGAAGAGGAAACGCTGATGCTCGCGTGGATGCTCTATGCAACCGCGGTCGGCGCGATCGTCGCCGGCGCGTCGTTCGCGCTCGAGGGACTCGCGGCGATCTGGGGGCTGCCGCGACGGGCGGTGTGGGTCGCGGGGATCGCGATCGCGGCGGTCGTTCCACCAGCGCTCGCGTTTCGACGAGCGCCGGCGCGCCGCGTCGCGGCGTCGGGTGTGCAACGCGTGAGCATCCCGTTCGGCGCGACGGCCGCCGGCGGTCCGGCGGCGGCGAACGCTCCGATGCCGCTGCGTCGCGAGCGTCTCACGATCGATCCGGCATGGGATCGTGGCGCGATGCTCGTCTGGGTCGGTGCGTCGATCATCCTGCTTGGCGTGCTCGCGCGGACGTTCATCGTCGTGCGACGCCATCGCCGGTCCTGGCGCGAGTCGGAGGTCGACGGCCATCGCGTGTTGATCGCCGGCGATGCCGGTCCCGCCGTCGTCGGCGCGATCAATCCGCGCATCGTGCTTCCAGCCTGGGCGCTCACACTCGCCGACGAAGAGCGTCGGATGATGCTGCGCCACGAAGCGGAACATGTGCGGGCCGGCGATCCGGTGTTACTCCTCGCGAGCGCGATCGTGGTCGCGCTTCTCCCATGGAATCCGGCGCTCTGGCTGCTCGTGCGCCGGCTGCGGCTGGCGATCGAGATCGATTGCGACCGTCGCGTGCTGCAGGCCGTCGATGCGCCGCGCGAGTATGGAATGCTGCTGCTCGCCGTCGGGGCGCGTCACGGCACGTCACTTCCGCTGGCGGCATCGCTCGCCGAGCGGCAACCACTGCTCGAACGGAGGATTGTCGCCATGACGTCGTTGCGTCCGGAGCGCCCATTGATCGCATCGCTGCCACTCGCCGCCGTTCTCGCCGCAGCCGGCGTGGTCGCTGCGCAGACACCGACGCCGCCGCCACTCGCGACAGCGCGACTCGCATCAGCGCCCGCAGTTATCGCGGGAGCGCGTGCAATGCCGACGCCCGAGAGGAACACATCTGCGTCGGCTGGAAGCACGTCGGTAACTGCAAAGGGCGATACGGTCCGCACGGCTCCCGCGGTATTGACGGATTCCGTGATTGAAGTGAGGTGGGAGAATGCGCCGATCGATAATGTGCTGGACGCATTCGCCGGCTTCTCCGGCCGCCGCATCACGCATACGGCGCGCGTCTCCGGAACCGTGACCGCGACGGCGTCGGGAGAACGTTGGAACGATGCGCTCGCGCGCATCATGCGCGACCGCGGGTATGTCGTGGACTTCTCGGTTGATCCGATCGTCGTCGATGCGGCGAGAACGGAGCAGACCAAGGAAAACCTTCCGCTCGACACGATCGCCGCATGGATCGCGCGATATCACCCCGAGGTCATCCGCGGGAACGGCCACCCGAATCGTGTCACGATCGTCATCGGGCTCGACGAGAGCTACCTCGCGAGCTCGGCGGAGGACGCGAATACCGCCAGTCCGCAAAGGCTCGCGCTCGATCGCAAGGACATCGAATCCGTGGAAGTCCTCAAGGGCGCGGCGGCGGTCGAGCAGTTCGGTGCGGCGGCCGAGCACGGGATCGTGCTCATTCGCACGAAGGCCGCCGACTCGACCGTGTATGACGATCAGCGTCTTCAGGATCTCGCCATCACGCTACGTTCGCTCTCGGGCAAGCTTGGGCAGGAGAAGATCAATCGCGGTCCGTCGGATCCACTCTTCATCGTCGACGGCGTGGTTGTTCCGTCGAGCGAAGTCGCCCGCGCGGGGCTCGTGTCGCCGGCAGGAGGCGGCGTTGCCAACATGCACATCGTTCCGACGCGTATCCTACAGGTCGATGTGCTGAAGCTCACCGCGGGACAGATCGGGCCCGACGCGACGAGCGTGATCGTGATTCAGCTCAAGGACAACGGGCGGTAGGTTGGAGATTGCCTCGAGGCAAAGAGGTCCTTCGCTGCGCTCAGGATGACGAGCGCGCGGGGGGCTTCGCTACGCTCAGGATGACGAGTGCGCGGGGTCGTTCGCTGTGCTCAGGATGACTCGGTGGTTACAGCGCGATAGCCGCCGCTCGGAAGGCCCGGCAGCCGGGCGGCGCGGCGCGTGAGCGCCTGGAGTCCGTCATAGGCCGCGTACTTGAATGCGTCGGCGAGCGACGGATAGGTGAAGACGCTTTGAATGAAGAAGTCGATCGTGCCGCCCGTGGCGATGCACGACATGGCGATGTGAATCAGCTCGCCCGCGTTTTCGCCGACAACCGATGCGCCGAGCAGCCGCTGACTCCCGGGACTGAAGAGCAGCTTCACGAACCCTTCGACGTCGCCGACGATCATGCCGCGCGGATTCGCGCGATAGGACGCGCGCCCGATCTCGTACTCGACGCCCGATGCGCGAAGCTGCTCCTCCGTCGCCCCGACGGTCGCCAGCTCGGGGATGGTGTAGACGCCGTACGGACTGACGTCGGCGACCGCCTGCTTGTAGCGCAGGTCGAATACGTGACATACCGCGACCCGCGCCTGCTCCATCGACGTCGACGCGAGCGCGGGGAAGCCGATCACGTCGCCGGCCGCGTAGACGGAGGGCCGTGTGGTGCGATAGTGATCGTCGGTGAGAACGAAGCCGCGCGCATTCACGGCGATGCCGAGCGTCTCGAGTCCGAGCCCTGACGACGCACCGACGCGGCCCGCCGCGTAGAGCGCACAGTCGGCGCTGATCTCGGTGTCGTAGCCGAGCCGCGCGACGGCGCGTCCGTCGATGACGCCGAGGTCTTGAACGGTGGTGTCGAGATGGACGGTGATGCCGAGCCGGCGCGTCATCTCCTGTCGAAGTGCGTCGCTGACGTCGGCGTCGAGGTGCGCGAGGAGCCGCGGGCGTGACGTCACGATCGTCACGCGCACGCCGAGCGCGGCGAAGATGCACGCGTACTCGCAGCCGACGACACCACCGCCGATCACGAGCATCGACCCCGGGATCTTCTGGAGCGTGAGCAGCGAGTCGCTGTCCACGATCACGTCGCCATCCATGGCGACGCCGTCGGGCTGCTGCGGACGCGAGCCCGTGGCGATGAGAATAAAGTCGCCGGTGATCGTGCGCGGCTCGGTGCCGTGCCGCGTCACCTCGACGGTGTGCTCGTCGACGAGACGCGCCGCGCCCTGGATGCGCGCGACGCCGTGCCGCTCGAGATTGTCGTCGATCAGCTTCCATTGCGACTCGATGACGGCGCGCTCGCGGTACATGAAGTCGGCGATGGTGATGTCCTTCTTCACCTGGAAGTCGACGCCGTAGAGGCCGCGCTGGCGGAGGCCGGAGAAGTAGAGGGCCGTCTCGCGGAGCGCCTTCGACGGGATGGTGCCGGTGTTCACCGCGGCGCCGCCGGGCTTCGGCGCGCGCTCGATGACGCAGACACGCTTGCCGAAGTACGCCGCCTGTGCGGCGCCCTTCTCGCCGGCAGGACCGGCACCGATCACGACGAGGTCGTAGTGCTCCATGCAGGCGCGGGGAGCGAGGGAGAGATGCGGCTACGCCGGCGTCAGCGCGTCCTCGATGTACGAGACCCAGCCGCGCTGATCTTCGACGCAGAGCTCGACTTGCGTACCGAGTGGTATCGTCAAATTAGGATTTTCATGTCCGGCCGGAAAGTCCATCAGCACGGGAACGTCGAGATCGGAGATGAGGTCGAGGAGGAAATCCTCGAACTCGTCCTCCTCCGACCGGTCGAGGGAGAGCTGTCCGAAGACGATGCCGTTCACCTGCTCGAGCAGTCCCGCGTCGCGCAGATGTACGAGATGCTCGTCGACCACGGACATCGGGTCGCGCGTCTCCTCGACGAAGAGGATCGCGTCCTTCAGATCGATCTGGTACGAGGTGCCGATCGTCTTCTGGACCATCGACAGGTTCCCGCCGACGAGCCGTCCGGTCGCCCGGCCGGGGACGACGCCGCGCGCGAGCTCGCGACCGAGCTTCGTCGTCGGGCAGGGGGTCGTGAGCGCGGTGAGGAGCGACGCCATCGTCGCGTCGCGCACGCTCGGCACCAGGTCGTCGACCGTCGGGCCGTGGAAGGTGCGGAGGTTCGCCTGCCGCTCCATCCAGACGTGGAGTGCGGTGATGTCCGAGTAGCCGACGAACGGCTTCGGATTGTTGCGAAAGATCGAGGGCTCGAGGTGAGGGATCAGCCGCACCGCGCCGTAGCCGCCGGTGCTGGCGATGATCGCGTCGACCCGCGGGTCGAGCCACATCCCCATCAAGTTCTCGGCGCGCCGCTCGTCCTCGACGCGGATGAAGCGCGGCAGACGGTCGATCTCGGGATCGAGGATCACGTTGAAGCCGGCCCGCTCGAGCGCGCGCACGCCGCGCTGGAGCCATGCGAGCTTTGGGGCGTAGGACGGGGAGACGACCCCGATCGTATCGCCCTTCTTGAGGGCACGCGGGCGGAGCAGAGCCATTCGCGCAATCCTACCGGCGACGGGCTAGATTTACAACCATGTCGGCAGGCAACCAAACGGACGCATCTACTTATTTCAGAAAGGGTTTCGGGCTCAAGTCCGAAGTCCAGGACGAGCTCGCCAGCGATTACGATGGCCGGGTCGTCGACCTCCTGAAGTCGCAGGACTACACGCTCACGGTCGAGGACGTCACGATCCGACTCGCCCGCGAGTTTGGGTTCTGCTACGGCGTCGAGCGCGCCGTCGAGTACGCGTATCAGACGCGCCGCAAATTCCCTGGCCGCCGGATCTTCCTCGTCGGCGAGATCATCCACAACCCGCACGTGAATGCACGGTTGCGGGAGATGGGGATCGAGATTCTGATGGGGATCGAGGAGCGGGGAGCGGGGAGCGGGAAGAAGACGGCGTTCGATTTCTCGGGCATTCAGCCCGAAGACGTCGTCATCATGCCGGCGTTCGGCTGCACGATCGACGACTTCAATGCGCTGCGTACGATCGGGTGCGTTCTGGTCGATACGACGTGCGGTTCGGTGCTCAACGTGTGGAAGCGCGTCGAGGCGTATGCGCGCGACGGGTTCACGTCGCTGATCCACGGCAAGTACTACCACGAAGAGACGCGCGCGACGGCGTCGCAGACGCAGAAGTATCCGAACGCGCACTATCTCGTCGTGCGGCACATGGACGAAGCGAAGCTCGTCTGCGATTACATCGAGGGGAAGCTCGACGCGGCGACGCTCATGAAGACGTTCGAGCGGGCAGTGTCGCCGGGCTTCGATCCGGAGCGCGACCTGAAGCGCATCGGCGTCGCGAACCAGACGACGATGCTCGCGCGCGAATCGCTCGCCATCGGCGAGGAGGTCGGCGCGGCGATCGCGCGGGCGCGCGGTGACGAGGCACGCGCGACGGACTTCCGCAGCTTCGACACGATCTGCTCGGCGACGCAGGAGCGGCAGGACGCCGTGCAGGAGCTGCTCGACACCGGCGTGGACGTGATGGTCGTGATCGGCGGGTTCAACTCGAGCAACACGATCTCGCTCGCGGCGCTGTGCGCTGAACGGGTGCCGACGTATCACATCGAGACGTCGTCGGCCATCGATCCGGCGGCGAAGTCGGTCCACTACCGCGTTGCGCAGGTGAAGCACGACGAGAGCGATGCGACCGACTGGCTGCCCGCCGGTCCGGTGCGCGTCGGGATCACGGCGGGCGCGAGCACTCCGAACAACAAGATCGGCGACGTCGTCGTGCGCGTCCTCGCGACGCGCGGCCTGTCGGCGCTGTGAGCGCGTTCGCGCGCTACATCGCGCTCGGCGATTCGGTCTCGATCGATCTCTACCCGGCGCTCGACGCCGGCGCGATGGACGTCGCCGTCGCGCTCGAGCGCTCGACCGACGCGGGGGGCGTTGCCGCGATCGGCGCGGCGTCGCTGTTCCATCGCAACGACGAAGAGCGCTGGCCGGACGAGCAGGGCAACGACCTGTCGTCGCTCTATCCGGGGATCGCGTTCCAGAATCTGGCGATGGACGCTGGAACGATCGGCGACGTGTTCGGCGAGCAGATCCCGCAGACCGAGGAGACGGACGAGCCGGTGCTCGTCACGCTCACGATCGGCGGCAACGATCTCCTGAGCGCGTATGGGAACCGCCCGAAGCGGCCGCTGCTCGACCGGATCGTCGACGACATCGTCGAGGCGTACGACTTTCTGCTCGACTCGCTGCGCACGCGCTTCTCGAACGGCACGATCATCGTCAACACGATATACGATCCGTCGGACGGGACGGGAAAGATCCCCGGCGTCTACGACGAATATGGTCCGATGCCGATGGACGTGCTCGATCGCGTGAACGACCACATTCGCGCACTCGCGTTCGGGACGCCGCGCGTGCTGCTCGCCGACCTGCATGCGCACTTTCTGGGTCACGGCGTGTCGGCGGCGGCCAAGGATCGCTGGTACTGGCGCCGGTCGATGATCGAGCCGAACGCGGTCGGCGCGCACGAGGTGCGGCGGGTCTGGATGGCGCTGATCGACCGCCTCGATCAGTAGGCGTCGCTGGACGCTCGGCGATTGCTCCGGCGCAGAGAAGCAACCAGACTAGAGGTCTCACTCTCTCCGCAATGGCGATGCAGGACCTGATTCATACCATCCCGGAGCTCGGCACCGAGCCGGCAGTCGTCGTCGCCACGCTCGTGTCGGCGACCGGCAGCTCTTCGAAGAAAGTCGGCGCGCGGATGTACGTCGGCGCCAGCGGGAAGATCCTCGGCGGCGTGACGATCGGCGGCTGCGTCGACGCGCAGGTCGTCGAAGCGGCAGACGCATTGATCGACGAGGGTGGTCGCAAGCTCCTCGCGATCTCGCTCGACGACGACGAAGCGTGGGAGATCGGGCTCACCTGCGGCGGTACCGTCGAAGTGCTGGTCGAGCGCGTGAATCCCGGCGACCCGAACGATCCGGTGGTGGCGTCGCATCGCGACGCGGCGACGCTGCTCGAGGCGGGGCAGGTCGCGGAGATCGCGATGCCGCTCGGCGACGGACGGACGTTCGTCGACCGCATCGCGCCGCCGACGACGCTGTTGATCGTCGGCGCGGGACAGATCGCGATGTCGCTGACGCGCCTGGCGCGCGAGCTCGACATGCGCACCGTGGTGATCGACGGACGCGATCGCTATGCGACGCGCGAACGGTTCCCCGACGCCGACGAGGTGAGCGTCGGCATGCCCTCCGAGATCGTGGCGAGTCACGCGGCGGGACCGCTGCACGCGGCGATTCTCGTCGCCCACGACTACAAGTACGAGCTGCCGGTGCTGCGCGCGCTGATTCGGTCGAACGTCGGATATCTCGGCATGCTGGGGAGCAAGAAGCGTGGTGCGGCGGTGCGCGAGCTGTTGAAGGACGAGGGGTTCACCGACGAGGAGCTGGCGCGCGTGCACACGCCGATCGGCTTGGACATCGGTGGCAAGGCGCCGGCGGAGGTCGCGCTGTCGATCCTCGCCGAGGTCGTGGCGGTGCGCAGCGGGAAGCGGGCGTGACGGCATTTCGCGCGGCGGTGCTGGAGCATTTCCGGCACCCCCGCAATCGCGGGACGCTGCCGGAGGCGAATGGCGAAGCCGAGGGGGCGAACCCTCTCTGCGGCGACCGGATTCGGGTGCAGGTTCTGGTGCGTGACGCGCGGGTGGCCGAGGCGCGGTTCACGGCGGATGCATGCGCGATCTGCATCGCGTCGGCGTCGGTTGTGACGGAAGGTGCCCGGGGCGTGCGTCTGGCGGAGACCGACTTGATCGATGCAGCGTGGGTGCACGCGGCGCTCGACGGCGAGCCGCCGGCGGGCCGCCGCAAATGCGTGGGCCTGGCCCTCGAGACGTTTCATCGAGCGGTGGCCGTCGCGTGGGGAGAGCGGGAGTCATGATCATCGGAGTCTTGCTCGCAGCCGGTGGAGCGCGACGGTTTCGCAGTCAGAAGCTCGTCGCGCTTTTTCGCGGGGTACCCGTCGTGCGGCATTCGGCGGCGGCACTCGGCGGCGCGACCGACGCGCTGGTGGTCGTGGTCGGATCGGATGCCGAGGCGGTGGGCGGGGCGCTCGACGGCACCGGCGCGCGGATCGTGAAGAATCCGGACTGGGAGCTGGGGCTCGCGACGTCGATCGCCGCGGGGATCGGTGCGCTGCCAGCGGAGTGCGAGGCGGCGGTGATCGCCGTGGGGGACCAGCCGGAGCTGGATCCGTTCGTGGTCCGGGCCGTGGTGTCGCGGTGGCGGGAGACGGGCAAGCCGATCGTGAGCGCGAGCTATCGCGGAGTGCGCGCCCATCCGGTACTGTTTGCACGCTCGGTGTTTCCGGAGCTGATGGCGCTGCACGGCGACGCCGGGGCGCGGCTGCTCATCGAACGGACGCGTGAGCGCGTAACCTACGTGCAGGTGGACTCTCCGGTGCCGGCGGACGTCGACACGAGCGGCGAGCTCGAAGCGCTCGAGCGGCGAGCGGACGGTAAATCATAACTCTGTAATTGGGGAACTGATATGACGCGGATCGGCGGGCTGGTGGCGGCGCTGGCGTTCACCGCGGCGGCGGCCGGAGCGCAGCGGCCGGCGATGACGATGGCGGGGCGGTCGCCGGTCTACGCGCCGAACGGCATCGCCGCGACGAGCCAGCCGCTCGCGACGACGACGGCGCTCACCGTTCTCCAGAAGGGCGGCAATGCGTTCGATGCCGCGGTGGCCGCGGCGGCGGTGCTCGGCGTCGTCGAGCCGATGATGACCGGGCCGGGCGGCGACATGTTCGCGCTCGCCTGGAGCGCGAAGGAGAAGCATCTCGTCGCGCTGAACGCGAGCGGACGGGCGGGGTCGCTGATGACGCGCGAGGAGCTGGTGAAGCGCGGACGGCAGCGCATCCAGCGCGGGCCGGAGTCGATCACCGTGCCGGGCGCGGTCGCGGGATGGGACGCCCTGCTCAAGAAGTACGGGACGATGACGCTCGCGCAGGTGCTTCAGCCGGCGATCGCGTACGCGGACAAGGGCTACGTGGTGACGCCGGTGATCGCCGGCGACTGGGCCGGGGGCAAGAACCTGCTCGCGAAGGACGAAGGCGCGCGGGTGACGCTGCTCGTCAACGGTGAAGCGCCGAAGGCGGGAGACTTCTTCCGCAATCCGGATCTCGCGAACAGCTATCGGATGATCGCGAAGGAGGGTCCGTCGGCGCTGTACGGCGGCGCGCTTGGCCAGAAGATCGTCGCGCACCTGCAGAAGATGGGCGGCTTTCTCACCGTCGAGGATCTGAAGAAGAATCAGCCGACGTGGGTGACGCCGATCTCGACGACCTTCAAGGGCTATCGCGTCTGGGAACTGCCGCCCAACAACCAGGGGATCGCGACGCTGGAGATGCTACGCATCCTCGACAGCTACGATCTGAAGGGGATGGGACTCAACTCGGCGCCGTATCTCCACCATCTGATCGAGGCGAAGAAGCTCGCCTATGCGGATCTCGCGCGCTACGTCGGCGACGCCGATCATCTGACGCTCAAGCCCGCGGACATGCTGTCGGATCCGTTCATCCGCGAGCGGCGCAGTCACATCGACGAGAACAAGGCGATGGCGCGCACCGAGCCGGGACCGGAGCGCGTGTCGAGCGAGACCGTGTATCTGACCGTGGCCGACAAGGACGGCAACATGGTGTCGTTCATCAACAGCCTGTTCGACGAATTTGGATCGGGCGTGGTGGTGCCGGGGACCGGCTTCGCGCTGCACGACCGCGGGCTCGGGTTCACGATGGATCCGGGGCTGCCGAACACCGTGGCGCCGGGGAAGCGTCCGTTCCACACGCTCATCCCGGGCTTCGTGACTAAGGCCGGGCCGAGCTCGGCCGCCGATGGAACGGGGGACACGCCGTACATGAGCTTCGGACTGATGGGCGGTGCGATGCAGGCGCAAGGGCATACGCAATTCCTCATCAATCATCTCGTGTTCGGGATGGACGTGCAGGCGGCGATGGACGTCGCGCGTTTCCGACATGAGAGCGGGCTGCGCGTGATCGTCGAGTCACCGATGACGGATGACGTCGTCGCGGCGCTCAAGGCGATGGGGCATGAAGTAACCTTTGCGAAGCCGACGTCGTTCGGCGGCAGTCAGGCGATCATCCGTCTGCCGCACGGCTACGTGGCCGGCTCAGATCCGCGAAAGGACGGTCACGCCGCGGGCTATTGAGCCAAAGTGTGGCCCGTGTGCTGCATTAGTAACCGGCATGATGTACAGGGCCCTGTTACTCGGATTGGTGACCTCGACGGCGGCGGCGGCGCAGACGCTGCGCGGCTCGCCCGCGAGTGTCGACCTGATGTATTACACCGCGCACCAGCGCGACCTGCAGTTCTTCCGTACGCCGGAAGACATTTACGCGGCGGCGAAGGCCGGCCAGCTCGACTTGATCTCGATGACGGAGGATCTCGAGGTCGACAAGACGGGCTGGCCGTTCGTCCTTCCGAACACCCATCGGTTCGCGGATTCGCTGGCGGCGAAGTTTCACGCGGCCTGTGGCGAACGCCTGGTGGTGACGAGCGGCACGCGGCCGATGGACAAGCAGCCGCGCAACGCCTCGCCGAAGTCGGTGCATCCGACGGGCATGGCGGTGGACTTCCGCAAACCGAAGACGCCGGCGTGCCTCGAGTGGCTGCGGAAGGCGCTCGTCGATCTCGAGGACGCGAACGTGATCGAAGCAACGGAAGAGCGGCATCCGCCGCACTTCCACGTCGCCGTGCTCCGCCAGAAGCCGGAGCAGCACATCCAGATGGCGGCGGGCGACGTCGCGCTGGCGCCGAAGGCGGCGACTCCTGCCCCGGCGGCTACGTCGGCTAAGAAAACCTCCGCGAAGACGACGTCCGCCAAGGCGACGTCCGCCAAGGCGAAGAAGCCGGTGAAGCACCGGACGACCGCGAAAAAGGCTACAGCGAAAAAGCCGGCGGAGCGGTAGCGAGCCCCAGTACCGCGGCGCATATTCCCCTCGACTCCACCGTTCCTCCCGAGGGGAAGATGCGTACATCACTCTGCGTCCTAACGGCGCTGGCACTCGCGACGCCGCTCGCGGCCCAGCAGCAAGCCGGCAGCATGGCCGGCATGAATCACGATGCGACGAACGTCGTGAAGGGGAGCGGCAAGCTCCCCGACGGCTGGAACCTCCGGTTCGATCCACAGCGCGACGGCAAGGTTCCGGCGCTCGACGCCGTGAACTTCGTGACGATGGGCTCCGGCTATCACTTCACGTCGGGTCCGGCGGCGATCTACTACAACGCCAAGGACGTCGGCACGGGTGAATACTCGGTCACGGCGACGTTCTCCCAGCGAAAGAGCGTGGGGCACGAGGCGTACGGCATCTTCATCGGCGGCCGCAACCTCCAGGACTCGACGCAGACGTACACGTACTTCGTGATCAAGCCGTGCGGATCGCAGTGCGGCAAGCCGGGCGCCCAGCTCGGCGAAGTGCTGATCAACCAGCGCACGAGCAACGGCAAGCCGGTCGCGCTCCTCGCGGCGCAGCACCACGATGCGGTCGTCACCGACGACCCGAAGGACGGCCACGCGACGAACAAGCTCACGATCCACGTCGCGAAGGACGCCGTGCACTTCATCCTCAACGACAAGATGGTCGCCGAGATCCCGAAGTCGAAGATCGGCGACACCGATGGTCTCGCGGGCGTCCGCGTGAACCACAACATCGACGTCCATGTCGCCTGGAACGGCGTGAGCAAGCAGTAACGTGGCAGTCATCGACGCAAAGCAGACGACGGGCGCGACTTACACCGCGCCCGTCCCCGTAAAGGGATACAAGGCCGCCGTTGCCGCGAGCTTTCTCGGGTGGACGCTCGACGCCTTCGATTACTGGCTCGTTGCCTACGCCCTCACGGCGATCGCTGCCGAGTTCGGGCAGCCGGACAAGGCGATCGCCTTCTCGATCACGCTGACGCTGTTCTCGCGCCCGATCGGCGCGCTGGTGTTCGGCCTGATGGCCGACCGGATCGGCCGCAAGAAGACGCTGATGGCGAACCTCGTCTTCTTCTCGGTCTTCGGCGTGATGACCGGCTTCGCGAAGACCTACACCGCCTTCCTCGTCATTCGATTCCTCTTCGGCATCGGCATGGGCGGTGAATGGGGCGTGGGCTCGTCGCTGGCGATGGAGAAGACGCCGAAGGAGAAGCGCGGCATCGTCTCCGGCCTCCTCCAGGAAGGCTATGCCGCGGGCAACCTGCTCGCCGCGCTCTGCTTCTTCTTCGTCTTCCCGCGCTGGGGCTGGCGTCCGATGTTCTTCATCGGCGGCATCCCGGCGTTGCTCGCGCTGTACGTGCGCCAGTACGTCGACGAGTCGGAAGTCTGGGAGAAGACGCGCCATCGCGACTTCGGGAAGTACGCGCGCACGCTCGCGTCGCATTGGCCGCTGCTCATCTACATGGTCATCTTCATGACGCTGATGGGCTTCGTGTCGCACGGGACGCAGGACATGTATCCGACGTTCCTGAAGCGCGACTGGCACTTCACGCCGCAGCGCGTGGCGATCGTGAACATCATCGCCAACTTCGGCGCGATCGCCGGCGGCATCCTGTTCGGCCACTTCTCCGACCGCATCGGCCGCCGCAAGGCGATCATCGGCGCGCTGATCCTCGGCGTCTTCGCGATCCCCGCCTGGGCGTTCGCACCGTCGTTCGGCATCCTGATCTTCGGCGGCATCCTGATGCAGTTCATGGTGCAGGGTGCGTGGGGCGTGATCCCGGTGCACATCAACGAGCTCGTACCGGACTCGGTGCGCGGCTTCCTGCCGGGCTTCGCCTATCAATGCGGCATGGCCGCGGCGGGCACGGTCGCGTACATCGAAGCGGTGTTCGCCGAGCGGATGTCGTACTCGTACGCGATGGCGTTCACGGCGGGCACGGTGTTCACCCTGGCCGCGATCGCGGCGTGGTTCGGGCGCGAGAGGCATGGGGTGGAGTTCGGCGGCTAGTATTTGCGCCGTGAGCCTGAGCCGACCGGCGGTGCCGGTCGGGGGGTGGGGCGGGTGCGCCCCCGGCGGGGCGGGCGGGGGGCGCGGCGGGGGGGGGGGGGGGGGCGCGGCGAGCAGCGAAGGGCGCCCGGTGCGGGCGCCCTTCGTCATTTCCATCGCAGTCGGAGTTTGCCAGCGCGCGTGATAGCGCGCGCCCTTCCGCGGGCCTAGCCCGCCCATCCGCGAGCATCGCAGATGCTCGCCCCTCCGCGCGCGAAGCGCGCCATGGCGCGCTTCACTCCGATCTCAGCGCCACCATGGGATCCACCCGCGCCGCCCTTCTTGCGGGGAACCAGCAGGCGGCGATCGCCACCGCGACGAGCGTGACTGTCA
>CBHWBX010000007.1:0-24934 GCA_966111935.1 uncultured Gemmatimonadaceae bacterium | reverse complement strand
GCACCCGTGACTATCGCGGAGGGGGCGCGGAGCGCGGAGGATGACGAGAGTCCGTTTGGGCGGGAGCCCGGTGGATCGAACGGCATGGCGATCGCACCGTCGAACACCACGGGCAAGCACGCGATGTTGATGATCAACCCGCACACGTCGTTCTACTTCCGCCCCGAGATCCACATCGCGAGCCAGCAAGGACTCGACGCGTACGGCGCGGTGACGTGGGGACAGTTCTTCATCTATCAGGGCTTCAACAGCCGACTTGGTTGGATGCATACGTCGGGTGGTGGTGACGTGACCGACGAGTACCTGGAGACCGTGACGCCCAAGGGTACGGGCTTTACGTATCTGCACGGTGGCGCGCAGAAGCCGGTGACCGCGAAGGTCATTACGCTCCCGTACAAGACGGCGAACGGCATGGCCAAGCGCACCTTCACCGTCTATCGCACCTCGCACGGCCCGGTGGTGCGCCGCGACGGCGACAAGTGGATCACGATCAAGATCATGCAGGAGCAGGTGAAGGCGCTCACGCAGTCGTACACGCGGACGAAGGCGCACAATCTCCAGCAGTTCCAGCAGATCATGGAGAACCTGCACACCAACTCGTCGAACAACACCCTGTTCGCCGACGCGGAGGGGAACATCGCCTACTTCCACAGCAACTTCATTCCGCGCCGCGACACGAGCTTCGACTGGACGAAGCCCGTCGACGGCAGCAACCCGGCGACGGAGTGGAAGGGCCTGCTGTCGGTCAAGGAGAGTCCGAACGCGATCAATCCGGCGAGCGGCTGGGCGTACAACACCAACAACTCGCCGTGGACCGCGGCCGGTCCGAGCAGCCCGAAGATCACCGACTATCCGAAGTACGTCGAGAACGGCACCGACAACGCGCGCGGCGTGCACGCGGTGCGTCTGCTCAGCAATCGCAAGGACTTCTCGATGGACGAGCTCCAGAAGGCCGGCTACGACAGCTATCAGCCGGGCTTCGAGAACATGATCCCCGAGCTCGTGAAGGCCTTTGACGCCGTCGCGACGCCGGCGCAGAAGACCAAGCTCGGCGCGGCGATCGACGCGCTGCGCGGCTGGGACTTCCGCTGGTCGGCGACGTCGATCCCGAACTCGCTTGCCGTGTACTACGCGACGGAAGCGAGCCGCGCGAACGGCCGCGGCGGCCGTCGCGGCGCGCGCGACGAGTCGCCGGAAGCGAAGGTCGCGACGTTCGAGGCGGCGGTCGACAAGCTCACCGCGGACTTCGGCAAGTGGAACACGCCGTGGGGCGACATCAACCGCTTCCAGCGTCTGACGGACGACATCGTCCATCCGTTCAACGACGCCGGCCCGAGCATCCCGGTCCCGTTCTCGTCGGCGACGTGGGGCTCGCTCGCCTCGTTCGGTGCGCGCCAGTACCCGAACACCAAGAAGTGGTACGGTACGAGCGGCAACTCTTTCATCGCCGTCGTCGAATTCGGCAAGGACAGCGTCCGCGCGCGCGCCGTGACGGCGGGGGGCGAGAGCGGCGATCCGAAGTCGAAGCACTTCAACGATCAGGCGCAGCGGTATGCGGACGGGAATCTGCGGACCGTCTACTTCTATCCTGGGCAGCTCAAGGGACATACCGAGAAGGTTTATCATCCCGGCCAGTGATTCCCGTCGGGTCGCGGGTTGCGGGTCGCGGGGATGATGAGCGGGGCGGCGCTGCGTTGCAGCACCGCCCCGCTTGATTAACAAAAGGCGTTGCCGCCAAACGCCGTTCATCAAAGCGACGCCTCAGGCGTCGCACACCGACCCGCAACCCGTAACCCGCGACCCGCAACCCGAGCAGTTCCCGAGACATCCGCGTACAAGCGATAGACTCCAGCCGGGAAACGCCCCCATCATGCTTGTCCTGAACGAACACGAAGTCCACCGCCTTCTGCCGATGCCCAAGTGCATCGAGATCATGCGCGACACCCTCGCCGCGCTCGCCCGCGGTGAAGCGACGATGCCCCTGCGTACGGTCTTCGGCATCCCCGACGGCGCCTTCGCCGTGATGCCGGCCGCGCTCGCGAATCCGTCGACGGTCGGCGCGAAGCTCATCACGGTGCTACCGAAGAACCACGGCACGGAGTACGACTCCCACCAGGGCGCGGTGCTCCTCTTCGACACGAGCAACGGCAGCCTCCTCTCGGTGATGGATGCGTCGTCGATCACGATGATCCGCACCGCCGCGGTCTCCGGCGTCGCGACCGACGTCCTCGCGAAGCAGGACGCGACGTCGCTCGGCATCCTCGGCGCGGGCGTGCAGGGGCAGTCGCACCTCGAGGCGGTCTGCGCGGTGCGCAAGATTCGCACGGCGAAGATCTGGAGCCGCAACGCGAAGAGCGCCGAGGCGCTCGCGACGACGGCGCGCGAGAAGTTCGGCGTCGAGGCGAGCGTCGCCCCGACGGCGCGCGACGCGGTGAGCGGGATCGACATCGTCTGCGCGACGACGTCGGCGACCGAGCCGGTGCTGCTCGGCGAATGGCTCACGCCGGGGACGCATGTGAACGCCGTCGGCGCGTCGCAGCGCCACGCGCGCGAGATCGATTCGCAGGCGGTGGTGCGCTCGCGTCTCTACGTCGATCGTCGCGAGTCGGCGCTCAAGGAGCCGGGCGACATCATCACTCCGCTCGAGAACGGCGAGATCACCCCGGAGCACATTCTCGGCGAAGTCGGTGAAGTCATCATCGGCACGGCGAAGGGCCGGCAGAGCGACGCCGACATCGCGCTCTTCAAGTCGCTCGGCCTGGCGATCGAAGACCTGGCGTCGGCGCACTTCCTCTACGCCGAAGCGCGTCGTCAAAAGGCCGGCGTCGACGTGGAGCTCGGCGGACGCCGGCATGCGGGTCATTGAGCCGCTGACGGTCGACGACGTTCGCGCGGCGCGCGAGCGCATCGCGTCGACCGTCGTGCGCACGCCGCTGGTGCGTCTCGACGTCGACGCGCCGGCGGAGATCTGGCTCAAGCTCGAGAACCTCCAGCCGATCGGCTCGTTCAAGCTGCGCGGCGCGACGAACGCGATCCGCATGCTCGACGACGCGCAGTGCGCCGACGGCGTCTACACCGCGAGCGCCGGCAACATGGCGCAGGGCGTGGCGTGGGGCGCGCGCGCGCTCGGTGTGCCCTGTACGGTGATCATGCCGGACAGCGCGCCGCGTACGAAGGTCGATGCGGTGAAGCGGCTCGGCGCGTCGATCCTTCCACTGCCGTACGACGAATGGTGGACGACGCTCGTCGAGCACGGACGCGAAGGGATGCGCGGCGCGTTCATCCACCCCGTCGCCGATCGCGCGGTGATCGCCGGCAACGGCACGATCGGGCTCGAGATCGTCGAGGATCTTCCCGACGTCGACGACGTGCTCGTGCCGTTCGGCGGCGGCGGACTCGTGACGGGCATCGCGACGGCAGTGCGCGCGCTCGCGCCAAAGGCTCGCGTTTACGGCTGCGAAGTCGCGACGTCGACGCCACTCACGGCCGCGTTCGCCAAGGGCCAGCCCGTCGTCGTGGAGCGCACGCCGAGCTTCGTCGACGGTATCGGCGGGCGCGGCGTTCTCGCGGAAATGTGGCCTTTGCTACAAATGCTCCTCAGTGGCGCGCGTGTTGCCCAACTGAGCGGGGTAGCGAACGCCGTGCGCCTGCTCGTCGAGCGCGCGCGCATCGTTGCTGAGGGCGCGGGGGCGACACCGCTGGCGGTGGCGCTCGCCGCACTTCCTGAAGTGCAGGAGCGCGGTCGCAAGATCGTTTGTGTCGTGTCCGGTGGTAACATCGACACGGCGACATTGGTCGAACTTCTCCACACCTGATCCCGGTCTGACCAGAAAGGTGAGATCGAGGGTTTGTCGCGTCCGCTATTCCAGCCGAATCTGGCACCCATCCTGCCATTAAGATCTTCGCGCGGTGATGCGTGGTCGCCCGGCACGTCGGGGCGCAATGGCGATCAGATGCGGGGCATAGATGCGAACTATTACGGACGCCGCCGGAACCAAATGGACGGTGTTTGAAGTGAAAAATCAGAGCAGCGGGACGCGGTGGTCGTATCTGCCCGTGGAGTTCGGTAACGGGTGGCTCTGCTTCGAGTCGGATGTGAGCAAACGCCGCCTCACGCCGATCCCGGCGCGGTGGCGCGAAGCGGACGACGATGAGCTCGTCTTGCTGCTCGGCCGGGCGCAGACGGTCAATCGACCGAACTTCTCGGGCGAGGACCGCCTGAGCTCAGGCGACTGACGCGTCGCGCGTCCGCCCTCACGGCGATTTCTTTCCCTTCCCGATCGACCGGTAATACTCCTCGACATGCTGCTTGTACGCCGGCGGAACGTCGCCCGAGCGCTCGAGCAGCACCCGAGTCGAGTCGCCCTCGCCGAGGCGACGGCGCAGACCGAATTCGAAATCCTTAAAGCCGTCGATCATCTTCGAGCGCAGGTCACCCGCGGTGCGCGTGTCCTCGAGATACTTGCCCTGCGCCATCTGCTCGAGATTCTGAATCGCGCGATCGAGCTCGGTCGTCGGCTGGCCCTGCTTCGACAACTGTTCGCGTAGCGCCCGCGCGTCGGCCAGACGCTGCGCGGCTTCGCGCGCGAACTGCTGCTGATCTTCCGGCGACAGACGCTGGCCGTTCGGAATACCGCCGCCATTCGGCGATCCACCATTCGGCATTCCACCGCCCATACGCTGACCGCCGCCGCGCTGACCGCCCTGTGCGTTGGCCTGTTGCCCGCCACCCTGCTGACCTTGTTGTCCCTGCTGGCCTTGTTGACCTTGTTGACCTTGTTGACCTTGTTGGCCTTGCTGCCCCTGTTGTCCTTGCTGACCCTGGCGACCCTGCTGCCCGGACTGACTCTGTTGCTGGCCCTGCTGCCCTTGGCGGCCCTGGGCACCCTGCGCCATCTGTTGTCCGTTCTGCTGCTGACCGCTCTGCTGTCCGCTCTGCTGGCCGTTCTGCGGCTGACCATTCTGCTGGCCGTTCTGCTGGCGGCCGTTCGTCTGCTGTCCCGACTGTCCCTGCTGACGCTGGCGCAGCCGCTCGTCGAGCGACTCGAGCCCGCGCACGAGATCGCGCGCCTTGTCCGCCGCCTGCGCCTGCTGACGCTGCCCATTCGCGCCCTGCGATGCCGACTGCGCCTGCTGTAGACGCTGACCGAGATCGGCGATGTCCGACGCGATCTGCTGCTCGGCGGAGTTGAGCCAATCCGCCGGTGCGCCGCCCATCTGCTGCTGCGTGGCGCGCAGCTTCTCCTCGACCTTACGGCCGCGCAGCGTGTCCGCCGCTGTCTCGAGCGCGCGTGACAACTCCTTCTGATCGCGACGGCTGTCGAGCGCCATGCGATCGAGCTTCGACTTGAGATTCTTCACGGCATCGGCCATCGCAGCCTTCTGCTGCGCGATCGACTGACGCTGTTGCTGCTGTTGCTGCGCTGCCGCGCCGCCCTGCGCACCCTGGGCCAGCTGCTGGACGTCGTTCTGAACCTTCTTCTCCTGCTCGGCGAGCTGCTGCGCCGTACGCATCGCCTCGTCGATGTCGCGCGTCGATCGGCCGCTCTTCTCCTGATCGAGCAGCCGGCGCGCGTCCTGGAGATTGTTCAGCGCCTGCGACGCATCGCCCGCACCCTGTCGCTGACCGTTCGCGGCGGCGCGGCGCATCTGGTTCGCCGCGTCCTGGAGACGACGCGCGGCGTCGGCCATCGCCTGATTCTGCTGCTCGCGGGCAAGACGCTCGAGCTTCCGGGCTTCGTCTTCCGTTTGCTGCGCGAGATCGCGCTGACCCTGCCCGCCCGATGCGCCCGACTGCCCCATCCGTCCAAGGCTGTCGGCCTTCGCCCGCGCGCGATCGTTCTCCTGCTGCTGGCGCGCCGCGAGCTGGCGGAGCTTCTCGAGCGTCTCGTCGACCTGGTTGTCCGCTTGCTGTTGCTGCGCACCCTGCTGCTGGCCGCGCTGCAGCGTCTCGTACTGGTTGCGGATCTTGTCCTTCTGCAGCTCGAAGATGTCGGCCAGATCCTCGGCGTTCGTGCGATTGCCACCCCCTCCGCCAGCGCCGCCGCTCTGTTGTCCCATCGAGACCTGGATCTCGCGGAACACCGCTTCGGCGCGCTGCAGTTGCTGCAAGGCGCGCTGCTCCGGGCCGAGCGCGGCCCCCGGTGATCCGGCGCCGAGTCGCTTCTCCGCGGTGTCCATCGCGGCGGAGGCCTTCGGCAGAATCGTCGCGATCTTCTTCCAGTTCGAGTCGCTGCCGGCAATGCCGCGCTGCACGAGCTTCTCACCGAGCGCGTCGGTCTGCTCGCGCAGCCGCTGCTGCGACAGACGCAGCGTCGCGAGATTCTCCTCGAGCGTCTTCTTGTCGGTCGACGCGCTGTCGCGTGCCGTCTTGAACGTCGCGGCGATGATCTCGCGCTGCTTCTGCGAGAGCTGGCCGGCGTCGTTCTGCTGTCCCCCGCCCCCGCCGCCACCGCCGCCGCCCTGCTGCTGGCGATAGTCCTGATCGTACGGACGCACCGTCAGGAAGTAGATGTCCGTCGATGCCTTCTGCACACCGTCGACGAGATCGTTGTCCACCGCGCGCGCATAGTACGAGACGGCGTCTCCCGCCTCGAGCTTCATCCCCTCGAGCATGAACGTGTAACCGGCCGAGATCTCCTTGAGCGCACGCGCGCCGTCATGGAGCGACATCACCCGTTCGGGCCCGCCGTTCACCGAGTACACCAGCTCGACCTTCGAGACGCCGTAGTCGTCTTCGGCCTGTACTTCCGTGTAGACCTCGTCGACCGACAGCACCTTCTCGTCGCGTCCCGGCTTCGTGAAGCGAATCGCCGGCGGACGATCGGGGAGAACGTCGATCGTGTAGTTCAGCGAGCCGGTGACGAGCTTTCCGTTCGGTCCCTCGAGCTCGACCTTGTAGAAGCCCGGCTTGTCGACACGCAGCATCGCCATCAACTGGCCGTCGTTCGTCGGAACCAGCTTCAGCGTATCGCCGCCGTCCACGACGACGCGACCGCCGGTCGTCGGCACCGTCGGCGAGACGCGGATGCGCACCATCGTTCCGCGCAGCGCGGCGATATCGCCGGTGCTGTCGACGGTCTGCGGCTCGAGCTGCGTGTACGAGGGAAAGCGATACTGCAGGTCGATCGTCTTCACGTACGGAAGATTCGCGACGTCGAGCGTGTACGTCGACGAGCGGACGCCATTCGCCTCGACCATGTACTCCGTCTTGCCGGAGACGTCGAACAGCCGGAAGCCGTATCGTCCGCTGCTGTCGGGGAGCATCGGCATCCGCGTCCAGCCCGTCGAGTCGGGGCTGCGGACGAGCAGCTCGACCTGCTCCGACTGGAAGCCGCGCAGCCGCGCTTCGATCAGCTCGTCGCCGCCCTTCGCGATCGTCGCGTTTCCCGGGCTGACCTGGATGCTGAACATGTTGGCCGGGACGACGTCGCTGTCGAACGGCGACGCGAGCAGCCGCAATCCGTCGCGCAGGACGCGCGGGCCGAACAGCGACAGGAGGAGGACTCCGGCGACGACCGCGGCGAAGATCCCGGCATTCGTGCGCAGCTCGCCGGCATCGATCGCCCGCCCGTCGTTGGCGCGGTGCACGCGATCGAGTGCCGAGCGATTGAGACGATCGACGAGCGCCGGCGAGCGCGACATGCTCACCGCGCTTCCCGCGTTGCGCATCTCGACCGCGGTGATCACCGACGCCTTGAGCGACGTCTCGTGCTCCTCGAGGTAGAGGGCGACGGTCTCGTCGCTGAGCTTCGGGAGGAATGGACGCACGACGAACCACGCGACGAGCGCGAGGAACACGATCGCCGACACGACCCGCGCGCCGAGGATCGCGTTGTCCGAGTAGTGCAGCGCGTTCGCGATGTACGCGGCTGACGCGAGGGTGATCCATCCGCCCGCGATCGCCACGGCGGCGCCGCGCAGCGCGCGCTTGGCGCGATACCGGTTGCGAACGCCGCGAACGACGCCGAGCAGCTGCTCGGATGCTCCGTGCGTGCTCTCCATGTCTCCCCCTCGGCCTTACGTCCCCGCCTTCGAGAGGCGGTTGGACAACAGCGTTTCCGCCACCATCAGGACAACCGCGGCGACGAGCAGATACCACCAGATCTTCTGCCGGCGCTCCTGATCCTCGGGAGTGCCGATGTTGAAATCGCTTCCCGTATTTCCCGTCGGCGTCACCGCGGTCACGGCGGCGATCACGTCCTGCGGATCGAGATGCGCAAGATCCGATTCCACGGGATCGACGTTCACGGCAATCGGGCGTCCGCTGCCGACCGGCGTCTCCGGTCCGCGGAGCTCGTAGAAGCCCTGCTCCTTGAGCGTCACCAGATGATTCGCGCCGGCGGCGGTCACGTGCTCGCGCGCGCCCGAGGGCGCTTCGATCGTGAGATCGGTGAGGCTGTCGGCAGAGCGGCCGTTCAGGAACGGCGCGGTGAGCTCGCCATGGCGCGAGACGTCGAGGACGTCGCCGGCGACGTACGACGTGCGCGGATCGGCGTACCGCCCGCTGTATTTGCCAAGCTGGTGCACGAACGGCAGGAAGACCGGCTGCAGCGGGAGATTCGTCCAATACGGGTCGAGGGTCGACGCCCACATCATGATCTTGCCGCTGCCCACCGCATGCTCGGTCATCGCCGGGCTGCCGTCGTCGAAGCGCGCGCTCACCGCGCTGCCCGCCTGCGGCGTCAATACGCGGTAACGATAGAAGCGCGCCGTCGAGAAGTCGCCGCTGCGGGGCGCGTTGAACAGCTCGAACACCGGATGCGCGTAGTCGATCGACGACAGCGTCCCTCCCGCGTCCGCGGTGCGATCGACGACGGTACCGAGCGTCGCAGGCATCACCGCGCGCCAGTCCGACGCCCACGCGTCGCTGCGCAGCGAGCCCGGCACGATCACGAGACCGCCGCCCGCTTCGACGAATGCGCGCAGCCGTTTGCCGACCTCTCCACCCGGCGGCGACGCTTCGTCGAGCACGACGAGCGCGCGTCCGTCGAAGTCGCGCGGCGTGAGCGCGCTCGCGGTCTTCTCGGCGACACGGAACGACGGACGGTCGCCGATCGCCAGCGCGCGGCTCAGGAAGAGGCTCTGATTCTCGCGTCCGCCCCCCGACGGCTCGACGATCAACACCGGCACGGCTTCGTCCGGTGCGACGGTGAAATCGAGAACGTCGTTCTGGGTGAGCGAGTCGGGAGTGATCCGCACCGCGCCCCGCGTCGCCGTGTTCGGTACGGCGATCGGCGAGAACGCGACCTGCTGCGCGCTCGACGCGGGCACGATGACCTGCGAGGTCTGCACGTCGCGCCCGCTCACGGTGAGCGTCGCGCTCACATGTGCCGGCGCGGTGCCGGTGTTGATCAGCCGCGCCGCGACGGTCACGCGGTCGCGATCGCCGGTGCTGTCGCGATCGGTCGTCACCGCGGCGACGGCGACGTCGGCGGGCGAGCCGCCGCCGAGGTCGACCGGCGTGATCTTCGTGCCTGGAGGAAAGGACACTTCGTTGCGATTTGCCCACCCAGCCTTTTGATAGTCGCTGATCAGCACGACTTCACGGCGCGGCAGCGTCGACGCGCCGATGATCTGCGACACGAGCTTGAGTGCCGGCGCGTAGCGCGTCGCTTCGGCGCTGAGCTTCGTCGCGTTCACCGCGGCGGTGAGCGTCGCCGGCGTCGCCATCGGCTCGCTCGCCACGGCCGCGTCGGCGGCGAAAGTGACGAGCGTCGCGCGATCGCCGGCCCCCAGGCCGGCAATCGTCTTCTTCGCGGCGTCGCGCGCCTTCTCCCAGCGGCCGGCGTACCCCATGCTCGCCGAGCGGTCGAGCACGATCACGACTTCGCGGGCGCCGGTCGCGCCGAGCGCCGCCGAGCGCTTCTCGAAGAACGGCCGCGCGAACGCCGCGACGAGCAGCGCGATCGCGACGCAGCGCATAATTAGTAGCAAAAGGTGACGAATTTTCTGCCGCCGCACCGATTTGTACGGGATGCGCTGCAGGAACATCAGCGACGGGAACTCGACGACGACCTTCCGCTCGCGGTTGATCAGATGGATCAACACCGGCACGGCGATCGCCGCCAGGCCGGCGAGGAATGCGGGGGCGAGAAAGTTCATCTATCGCGTCCGATTGAAGCGCTGGCGCGCGAGCAGGAAGGCGAACAGCGCCGCGTCGAGCGGCTTCGTCGTGTCGAACAGCGCGTAGTCGGCGCGTGTCTCGCCGATGCGCTTCGACAGCGTCTTGCTGTGCTCGGCCACGAGCGCCTGGTACTGCTTGCGCAGGTACTCGGGGATGACCGGCATCTTCTCGCCCGTCTCCATGTCCACGAAATTCGTCGCGTCGTTGAACGTGAAGTCGATCTCGTGGCGGTCGAGCAGGTGAAAGACCATCAGGTCGTTTCCGCGCCCGCGGACGTGGGCGAGCGCGCTCACGACTTCGTCGACGTCCTCGTACAGATCGGAGATCAGCACGACGAGGCTGCGCCGGCGCACCGTGTCCGACAGCTTCCGCAGCGGCGCGAGCAGCGTCGACTTCCCCGGCGCGACCTTCGCATCCCGCGCCTTCCGCTCGATCCGGTCGAGCGTGTGCAGAATGAGCTGAAGGTGCTTCGCCGAGGGCGGCACATAGTCCACGACGTCGCTGTCGATCGTCGCCAGCCCGACGCGGTCGCGCTGGAGACTCGAGAAGTACACGAGACAGGCCGCGAGATAACAGGCATACGTCAGCTTCGACACCCGCCCCGTCTCGGCGTTCGCGCCATATCGCATCGACGGCGACACATCGAGGAACACGGTGAAGTTCGTGTTCGTGTCGGCTTCGTATTCCTTGATGTAATGCCGGTCGCTGCGCGCGAAGAGCTTCCAGTCGATGCGCCGGATGTCGTCCCCCGGCATGTACGCGCGATGCTCCGCGAAATCCGTCGACGCCCCCAGATGCGGCGACCGATGGAGTCCGTTGATGAACCCTTCGACGACGACCTTGGCGAGCAGCTCGAGATTTCCGATCCGAGACAGGACGCTCGGGTCGAGGAAGGAGGTCTGCTGCGGAGTGGCCGGCGCGGTCATCGACTCAGAGGCCCGACTTGGGAAGCGGAACGGCCTTCACCAGCCGATCGATGATCTGATCCGACGTGACGTGCTCGGACTGCGCATGGAAGTTCGTGAGTACGCGATGGCGCAGCACGGGCTTGGCGAGCGCGCGGATGTCGTCGAAGCTCACGTTGTACCGGCCGTCCATGAGCGCGCGCGCCTTGGCGCCAAGGATGAGGTGCTGCGGCGCGCGCGTGCTCGCGCCGTACTGCACCCACTGCTTCACGAAATCAGGCGCGGTCGGGCCGGGACGGCTCGTGCGCGCGAGCTGCACGGCGTAGCGCGCCACCGGCTCGGCGATCGGCACGCGGCGGATGAGCTGCTGGAACGACTTGATGTCCTCGCCGTTCACGGCGTGCTGGAAGCGATGGTTCATCACCGACGTCGTCGACGTCGCGACGCGGACCTCGTCGTCTTCCGGCAGGTAGTCCATGATGATGTTGAACTGGAAGCGGTCGAGCTGCGCTTCCGGGAGCGGATAGGTCCCCTCGAGCTCGATCGGGTTCTGCGTCGCGAAGACGTGGAATGGCTCCTCGAGCTGGAACGTCTTGCCCTGCACCGTGACGCGGTGCTCCTGCATCGCCTCGAGCAGCGCCGACTGCGTCTTCGGCGGCGTGCGGTTGATCTCGTCGGCGAGCACGATGTTGCCGAAGATCGGGCCAGGGGTGAACACGAGATGTCGGCGTCCGGTCGCCGGATCATCCTGGATGATGTCCGTGCCCGTGATGTCGCTCGGCATCAGGTCCGGCGTGAACTGGATGCGCGAGAACTTGAGATCGAGAACCTTGGCGATCGTGCTGATCAGCAGTGTCTTCGCCAGCCCCGGCACGCCCATGATCAGGCTGTTGCCCCCGGTGAAGAGCGACAGCAGCACCAGCTCGATGACCTCTTCCTGGCCGACGATCAGCTTGTGCAGCTCGGTGATGATCTGATCGTGTCCCTTCTTGAGACGGTCAGCCAGCTCGATGTCGTCGCTCGACTCCAGCGTCGTGTTCTGAATCGTGGTTGCCAAGGGGATCCCGGTAGTGAAAGTGGGTCGGTAGAGCTGGATCGAGGATCGAGGATCGGGAGTCGAAAGCAGGTTCTCGATACCCGCTCCCCGCTCCCCGATCCCCTAATGCGTTAACGCGTAAATCACGTAGTTGATTCCCAGCTTGTAGATCTCGTTCGCCGACGCGATCGGGACGAATCCGCTCGCGGAATACTCCCACGACTCGCCGATGTCGTTGTCGACGTTCGCGATCATCATCAGCCGCTTCTTCGGGTCGTTGTCCTCATAGACACCCCAGTACGTCGGCGGATTCGTTCCGTACGCGGACGTCGAGTTCTGGGCCTGCTTGAGGTCGATCTTGAAGAACGAGTCGAAGATCGGCTCGGAGCCGGTCAGCTGGACCCAGCGCGCGCCCGGAAGCGCGCGGCCGATCTCGTACTTCAGGTTCGTGAAGTCGAACTCGCCGCGCCAACCTTCGCGGAAGTCGTCGAAGATCATGAACCCGCCCTTCATCAGATAGCCGCGCAGGCTCGCGATGTCCTTGTCCGTTGCATGCCACCCGCCGGGCTCGGACATGTAGCTCACCGGATACTTGAACAGCAGCGGATCGTTCAGCTCCACGAGCACGCTGCCGACCATCGGCCCGCTCTCGACGAACGGACGAATCGCCGTGACGTCGCGCAGGATCTTCGAGAAGTTCTCTTCGGCATCCGGATAGTCGTGCGACCAGCCCGGGCCTTCCTGTGAGAAATGCTCGAAGCCCTTGTAGCGAATGCGCGCGAAGGTAAAGCGGCCATCGTACGGGACGTTCCCGTGGAACGCCGGCGGCTGATACATGTCGTCCTGGCCGCCGAAGTACTGGCCGAAGCCGCGGCCGCCCCGGCCGCCGCCCCGCCGCTGCGCGTCGGCCGAGGCCGACACGAGAGCGAGCAAGGCAAGCGCCGTGGTCCACCGAGCGATCGTCGAGCGGCTCATGGCTGCTTCGCTCCCGACGGCGTGACGCCTCGCGCGTCGTACAGCGTCAGCAGCAGCGTCTGCGCCTTCTCATAGTTCGGCGCTTCCTCGAGTGCGCGCAGCACGCTCTTCCGTGCCTGCGCGTCGTCCCCGACGTCGTGCTGCGCCGCCGCGAGCTGATAGTACGCCTCGGCGCGGTCGACCGGACCGAGTGCGACCACCGCCGCGCGCTCGCGAACGGTGCGCTTTTTGTCGCCAGACCTGCTCGACAGATCGGCGAGTCGCTGGTGCATCGCGATGTCGAACGGATTGACGAACACCAGCCGCTCGAGCGCATCCGCGGCCGCCGCCGGATTCCCGGCCTTCTCCTGAAGCTCGGCGAGCTTGAACAGCGCCTTCGAGTTCGTCTCGGTGAGCGTCATCCACTTCGACAGTATTTCCACCTGCTTTGGCAGATCGCCCTTCTTTTCGTACGCCGTCGCGAGGAGCGCGTACGGGCTGTCGTCGCCGCCGTACTCCGGGAACATCTCCCGCGCACGCTCGAGGATCAGGATCGCCTTGTCCACCTCGTTGCGCGACAGCAGGCCGGCGCCGGCGACCAGCTGCATGCCGAAGTCGTTCGGCATCGTTTGCACGGCGCTCAACAGCGCGTCGACGGACAGGTTCCGCGGGAGCTGCGGCGCCTCCTTCGTGATCGACGGCAGCACGCCGGCGAAGCGGGTGCGCAGATAGTCGTCGAACTTCTTGTCGAACGTCTTGAGATCGGTGTTCAGGACGCGCTGGAACACCTGCTCGGTCGTCGCGCCGTCCTTGTACGCCTGCAGCATCTTCAGGATCGTCGCTTCGCCGCCGTAGTCGCGCGCGATCAACTCGCAGACGAGCGATGCCTGGTAGTACGAGAACTGTACCTGCTCGGGATACGCCGGATGCATGAAGCCATCGTTCATCCGGCTCACCGGGACGAGCTTCCCTTCCTTGAATGCGGCGAGAAACGCTGGCGTGACGTTGAAGCCCCAGCCGGGCCGCGCGTGATGCTCCTCGTACACCGATAGCCCTTCGGACAGCCAGCGCGGGATCCGATGATCGGTCATCCCGAGCGTGAACGTGTGCGCGAGCTCGTGCCAGAAGGTCGAGCCCCAGTTGAACGGCCCCGCGTCCTTCGCCGCCGGCGAGTCGAACGCGAGCGTCGTTCCGAAGCTCACGCCGAGCGCGCCGAGCCCGGCGAGACCGACGGTGCGCACCGAGAAGTCCGCATGGCTGCGGTACATCTCCACCCGAACCGGAGGCGGCGGCGTGTACGCGTACTTGCGCGAGAACGTCTTGTATGCATCCTCGGCGAGCTCCTTCAGATAGATCGAGAGGATCGGCGATTCGTCCTTCTCGATCATGAACTGGAAGTGTTCGCTCGGGATCAGATCGTAGTTCTTGTAGGTGTCGAGCAGATCCAGCGTGTTCTTGACCCAGACGCTGTACGGGTCGCCCTTGAACGACGTCTCGAGGCTGGTGCGGCCGGCCTCGATCTGACCGAGCCTGAGCTGGTTGTTGCCGAGCATCGCCCACGCGAGCCATGACTTTGGATCGAGTCTCGTTCCCTGCTTCGCGAAATCCGCCGCCTGCTGATACAGGCGCATCTGTCCGGTGAGCTGCGACAGAGTCGTGTAGAGCTCCGCGTCGCCGGGATTTGCCGCGAGCGCGCGCTGCTTCGCCTGCTCGAAGCCCGGCTGATCGTGCGTCAGATACCTGATCGCCGCCGCCACGCCGAGCGCACGATCCGCAACCGGGTTGACCTTCAGTGCACGATCAATGTCCTGCTGCGCACCCCCGTAATCCTCGAGGCCGAGCAGCATCTCGGCGTGCAGCGTCCGCGCGTCGACGTAATCCGGATTCACGTTCAGCGCCGCGCGCAGCAGTGAATCCGCGCCCGGCTGGCCATCCTGCTCGAGCCGGCGCGCCGCGCCGAGAAGCGCGCGCGGATTCAACGGATTCTGACCGAGCACGTCGTCGAACGTCTTCTGCGCTTCGTCGAAGTTGTACTTCCGCAGAAACAGCTCGCCGAGCCTGACCTTCGCGTCGGTGTTGCCCGGGTCGGCGGCGACCGCGCGGTCGTACGCCTTCAAGGCATCCTTGAAGAGCTGCGGATCGTTCGCCCCCAGGTACTCGACGGCCGTCGCGACGGCGACGAGCTCCTCGCTCGTCAGATTCTCGGCGTGCTTGTTGTAGACGTCGATGAACTTGTCGAACTCCTGCATCGCGCGCGCGCGATCGCCGCGATCGTAGTGCAGCACGGCGAGATTGAGCGACGCGACGAGACTGTCCGACGCATGCCGCGCGATCGACTGGACGAATGCGCTCTCGGCGGGCACACGCTTGCCGCGAAGGAGCAGCACCTCGCCGAGCGTGTTCAGCAGCTGGTGGCCGCCGCGCGCGGACGCCGCCCTGCGCGCGGTATTTTCGGCGTCGTCGTAGCGACCAGTCGTGCGATAGGCGTCGATCAGGAATTCCTGGGCGACGAGCCAGTTGCTGTCGCTCGGCGCGACCTTCGTCAACGCGGCGATCGCTTCCTGATATCGTCCGGTACGCAGGGAGTCGCGCGCGTCGGAGACGTCCTGGGCTCCAGCGACTCCCGCGCAAAGGACAAAAACCACCGTCATCCTGAGCGCAGCGAAGGACCCCTTTCCTGGAGGCGATCTCCTCGGCGTACAGGGGTCCTTCGGTCGCGTTGCTCCCTCAGGATGACGATTCATGACTTCCCTCCTTCCATCGCCCGGATCGCCTTCGCCTTTCTCGCGAGATCGACGAGCAGCAGCTCGAGCGCATCGTCGTATGCGTCGGGCTGCATCGTGCTCTTCTTCGCGCGGAGCTGATCGATCCGGTCTTCGAGCGCGAACTTGTCCTTGTACAGCGCCGCGATCTGCGGATCGCTCGCCGCGGCGCGCGACGAGATCCCACCGTCGAGGAAGAAGCGGCGCGCGAGCAGTCCCTGCGTCGTCCGGCCGTCGGGCTCGGCGACACCGGTCTTCAGGCCGACGTCGTCGAACTGCGCGTGCTCCGTCTGAAGCTTCGTGTCCGTTTCGTAGACGCGCTTCGTCTCGGCGGCCGCATAGCGGAACGCCTCGAGCAGCGACACGCGGCCGTCCTTGTCGACGTCGGCGCCGTCCTTCGACAGCGCGTCGACGAAGAAGCGCGCGAACTGGGACTCGTTCCGCTCGAACGCGCTCTTCGTCGCCGTGATCACGACGCGATTCGGCCCCGAGATGATCGGCAGCATGTCGCCGCTCGCGCTCGTCAGATTGATGAACGCGACCTTCTGCGACGGGAACTTCGCGAGCATCTGCGCGAAGTCGCGCGCCGTCAGATCGGGCCCGGGGATGCTGATCTTCGTCTCCTCGCCTTCGCCGCTTCCGTGGCCGATGAGGACGAGGACGACCTGGTCGCCGGCGGCCGCGCGCGCCGCGAGCTGCGCCATCGCGCGCTCGACGTTCGTCTTCGTCGCCTGGCCGCGGTAGTGCGGGCGCGACGCGACGCTGTCCTCGCCGAACCACGCGACCTCGGCGTCGGGCAGGTGATAGCGGACGGCGGCCGCATCGGCGAGCCGCGACGCCGCGTCGGCGAACGCGGTCGAGTAGCGCTTCTCGCCCCCGAGCCCGCTCACGATGACGAGATGCGTCTGCGCGCGCACCGCGCCGGCAAGCGTCGCGAGCATGAGCCCCGCGCTGGACAGCGTTCGAAGCGCGCTCACGCGAGCCCCCGCGCCTTGCGGTACGTCCATTCGCCGGCGAGCAGCGCCACGAGCAGCAGCAGCACCGCGGGCATGTCCCACAGATCCATCTGATTCACCACCGTCACACCGTGCTTCGACAGCGCCACGTCCTCGGCGAGGGTGGACGCCGTTGCCGGTGTATAGAACTTACCCCCCGTCTCGCGGGCCATGCGCTGGAGCAGCGGCGCCCGCATCTCGGCGTCGAAGAACTCGGTGTTGAGGTCGGCAACGCGGAGGTAGGTCGTATCGCCGACCGCCGCTCCGTTCGGCATCGTCGCGTCGATGCGCACGGTGTAGATCCCCGGCGCATCCGGCGTGAATGTGCCGCGATACTCGCCGTCGCGATCGATCGCCCAGTCGAGCGGGAGGTCGCGTACGGTGCCGCTGTCGCTGACGAGATGCGCGACGACCTTCGCATCGTTGCGCGGGATGAACAGACTGTCGGAGACCGACGCCCGGATCGCGACCGGGCTGCGCGGGTTCGCCTGATCGGTCGGCAGCGACACGACGACGCGATTCGGCACGTCGCTCGTCAGCCAGCGCAGCGTCTGTCGCCAGAAGCGCGAGTAGGTCTGATCGTCGACCGCCGACGTCGGATCCATCTGCCAGCTCCACGAGTCCTGAATCGGAAACGCGACCGACAGGCCGCGCCCGTAGCGCTGGTAAACGAGCACCGGCTGCTCGTACGCGCGAAGCGGCGCGCCCGGCTCGCCGGCGCGTCCTCCCGGCGCCATCGAGCCGCTGATCAGCGTCACCGCGCCCGGCTTCACCTGCCGGATGCGATTCGTCGTCGTCACCGTCGGGAGCGACTTCCAGCGCTCCATCGATGCCGCCGGGCTCGCGCCGATCTGCGCCACGGCGTGGCTCGCACCCGCGGGCGTGAGCGCAACCTTGAGGTCCGCGAAGAACGTCAGCGAATCGGGAACGGCGTCGCCACTGATCACCACCGGCATCACGTCGGCGAGCGGCGTTCCGGCGTATCCGCCTTCGCCAAACGCGCGACGACCGCCAAGGAGCATCAGACCGCCGCCGCGCACGTTCACGAAGTCGGCGAGCATCGCGAGCTGGTCGTGCGTGAAGAAGCTCGCTTCGATGTTGCCGACGATCACCGCGCGATACTTGAACAGCTCGGTGCGCGACTTCGGGAATCCGCTCACCAGCTCGTCCGCCGAGTCGATGTTCAGCCGCAGAAACTTGTTCTCGGCGGTGCGCTGCAGCGCGACGAGCTGAAGATTCGAGTCCGCCGCGACGGCCGCGCGGATGAAGCGCATCTCGTAGCGCGGCTCGCCCTCGACGTAGAGCACCTTCTCGCGCCCGGCGCGCACGTCGACGACCGCCTGCTGCGCGTTGTTCTGCTCGACCTGCTCGTTCTGCTGGACGGGAATGCGGAAGGTGAACGTCCGCGGGCCCGCGTCGCGCGCGACGACGTTCACACGCACCGGCGCGACGTCGCCGTCGGGAGGCAGCGTGATCGAGTCGCGCGAGACGATGCGTCCGTTGTCCTCGACGACGAGCGGCACCTTCTGTCCGGCGAAGCCGCGCTGGCGCACGAGCAGATCGGCGACGAGCGCGCCGCCCTTCAACACGCTGTGCGACGCCTCGACGCGGCGAATCTCGACGTCCTTGTCGAACTTGTCCGCGCCCAGTCCGACGGCGAACACCGGCACGCTCTTCGAGCGCAGCGACAGCAGCTCGTCGGCGATCGGCGCACGCGAGTTGTCGGCGCCGTCGCTCAGGACCACGAGCCCGGAGAGCGGCACGCCGTCGAGCTCCTGGCGCGCCTGCTCGATCGCATCGCCGAGGTGCGTCTCGCCGCCGTCGAAGCCGATGCTGCGCACACTGTCGACGCGCTGCGCCGACGACGAGAAGCGAAACAGCCGCACGATGAACTTCTGGCGCAGCGATTTCAGAAGCGCGCTATCCGGACCGCCAAACGCATGTTCGACCCAGTCGCTGCGCGGCTTCCCATCGCGATCGGCGATGCGCATGCTGCGCGAGTCGTCGATCAGAACGCCCACATAGTTGCGCTGCGGGACGGCCGCCGAGAGGAGCAGCATCGGCCGGAACAGGCAGGTGATGAGCACGAGGATCGCCGCGGCGCGCAACGCACCGAGCACGTAGCGATCGCGTCGCGTGCTCTTCCCGCGCACGCCGGCGTAGCTCAGCACCGTCGGCACACCGATCGCCGCCAGCGCGAGGAGCAGCAGGACCACGGAAAACGGCGCGCCGAACGCGAAGCTGCCCTTCGCGAACTCCGTCGGCCGGTACTTGAAGAGGAACTCGAAGAGTCCTTCGAACCAGTGGGCCATAGTTACACTACGATTTGTGATGCTTCATGGTTGAGACACGAGATGCGTCCCCACAGTTCCCGAACGTCTCCGCGTTTCGTCCGGCGCTACATTTTCCCAACATGAACGCTCGTTACTACACCTGCGACGTATTCACCGACCGGAAGTTCGGCGGCAATCAGCTTGCCGTTTTCCCGGACGCGCGCGGCATCGCTCCCGATCTCATGGGACCGATCGCCAAGGAATTCAACTTCTCGGAGACGACCTTCGTTCTCCCGCCTGACGACCCGAGCCATACGGCAAAGGTGCGTATCTTCACGCCCGGCGGCGAGTTGCAGTTCGCGGGACATCCCACGGTCGGCACGGCGCACGTGCTCGCGACGATCGGCGCGATCCCGCTCACCGGCGACGAGACGCGGATCGTTTTCGAGGAAGGCGTCGGCCCGGTGCCAGTCGTCATTCGCTCCACCGATGGGCGCCCCGAGTTCGCGCAGCTCTCGGTCGCGCAGCTCCCCGAGGTCGGGCCGCCGCCGCCGACCAAGGAAACGCTTGCCGCGGCACTTTCCCTGGCGCCGAGCGATCTGCTCCCCGGAAACATGCGCCCCGAGACGGTGTCGTGCGGTACTCCGTTCCTCTTCATTCCGCTCCGTGACCGCGACGCGGTCGGGCGTGCCCGCGTGAAGCTCGACCTGTTCGAGGCCGCCCTGAACGGGTACGCCACGAACAAGGTGATGGTGTTCGCCCTCGACGCCGAGCACGAAGGTCATGACGTTCGCGCCCGCATGTTCGCCCCCGCGATCGGCGTGCCGGAAGATCCGGCGACCGGCAGCGCCGCTGTCGGACTGGGCGGCTACCTGGCGGCCCGCGATTCGCGCCGCGACGGTACGCTGCGCTGGGTCATCGAACAGGGCTTCGAGATGGGACGGCCGAGCATCCTCGAGGTCGAAGCGGACAAGCAGGACGGCCGCATCACCGGCGTGCGCGTCGGCGGCAAGACGGTGATGGTGTGCGAGGGGACCTTCGCCTTATAGCGAGTGACGCAGGCATGACCATCGAATCCCAGGGCGATCTCGAATCGATGCGCGTCATCGGACGTCTCGTGGCGCAAACGCTACGCGAGATGCGCGATGCGCTCGAGCCCGGCATGACCACCGAGCAGCTCGACGACGTCGGTGCGCGCTTCCTGCGAAAGCATGGCGCGCGCTCGGCGCCGCAGCTCACCTACGATTTCCCCGGCTTCAACTGCATCAGCGTGAACGACGAGGTCGTGCACGGCGTGCCGAAGCAGCGCGTGCTCGCCGCCGGCGACGTCGTGAAGATCGACGTCACCGCGGAGCTCGACGGCTACATCGCCGACGCCGCGATCACGGCGATCATCCCGCCGGTGCGTCCCGCCGCCGAGCACCTCGTGCAGACGGCGATGGCCGCCTTCGAGCGCGCGTATCGCGTCGCCCGTGCCGGCCTGCGGGTCTCGGAGCTCGGACGGCAGGTCGAGTATGAAGTGAATCGCCGCGGGCACGCGGTGCTGCACGACATGTGCGGCCACGGCGTCGGCCGCGCGCTGCACGAAAAGCCGACCGTCCCGAACTTCTTCAGCCCGTTCACACCGGGCGTGCTCTCGGAGGGGTTGGTGATCGCGCTCGAGCCGATCATCTGCGAGCGGCCGTCGGACGTGTACGAGGACGAGGACGGGTGGACGATGCGCACCGAGAACGGATGTCTCGCCGCGCACTACGAGCACACGATTCTCATTCACAAGGGACGCGCCGAGATCCTGACCGCGGCGTAGTGCTCTCGAGTCAGAGCTCGTCGATCGACCGCGGCCAGTCCTGCTTCAGTAGTCTCGACAGCCCGCGGTCCGCCAGCAGCTTGCCGTCGGTCTGACAGCGCGCGCAGTAGTTCGTCTCGTTGTCCGCATAGCGAATCCGCTGCACCGGCGTCGCGCAGACCGGACAGGGTTGGCCGTACTTCCCGTGCACGGCCATCTCGTCGCGGAACGCCGTGACCTTTTCCGGAAATCCGTCGCCCGATTCGGCGCGCAGGCGATCGGTCCATTCGATCAGCGTCGCACGCGTCGCATCGTAGAGCTGCGTGATCTCGTCGTCGGTGAGACGGCCCGTCAGCTTCACCGGTGACAGCTTCGCGCGATGGAGGATCTCGTCGGAGTAGGCGTTGCCGATGCCGCTGAACAGCCGCGGATCGGTGAGCGAGTGTTTTACCGTGTGACTCTCCGACCGCAGCCGCTCGGCGAATGCATCGCGCGTCGCGTCGAGCACTTCGAGTCCGCCGCGCCCATGCTCGGCGAGGCCCGCGCGTCCGCGGACGAGATAGAGCGACGCGCGACGCTTCGTGCCCGCTTCGGTCAGCGTGAGCGAGCCGTTCGGAAACACGAATTCGGCGAGCGCGCTCTTTCCGCGGCCTTTCGCGCCGGCCGCCTTCCAGTGCAGGCGTCCGGCGATCATCAAATGGAGCACGATGAACAGGTCGTCCTCGAGCGCGACGACGATCCGCTTGCCGAGCCGCTCGACGCCGGCCACCCGTTTCCCGATCAGCGCATCGATCGGCGGGTCGACGGTGCGGAGCAGGAAGGGCGTGTTGAGCCGGATCTCGTCGACCGGCTGGCCGACGATACGTCGTTGCAGCGCCTCGACATAGACGGTGATGTCCGGAAGCTCGGGCATCCTGAATCGTCGCCCCTTTTCCGTCCCGCGACAACCCTTTCTGGCGTCCGGGTGTCCCAGAGAGTACGCTTCCCTGAACATTTGAGGGGAAGACCGCCCCTCTCCCATCAACATTTCAGGGGAACGCGTGCCCGCACTCGATCTCGACCTCCTGCAAGGCACCCTCGACCTCCTCGTCCTCAAGGCCCTCAAGTGGGGACCGAGGCACGGCTACGCGATCGCCCTCTGGATCCGCGACACCACCGACCACCGCCTGCAGATCGAGGAGGGCGCGCTCTACACCGCGCTCCATCGCATGGAGAAGCGCGGCTGGCTCGACGCCGAGTGGGGACTCTCCGACAACAACCGAAAGGCCAAGTACTACGAGCTCACCACCGAAGGCCGCCGCCAGCTGCGGACCAAGTCGGCGGTCTGGCACGAGTACGCCGCCGCGGTCTTCAAAGTCCTTCAGACGGTCTGACGATGTCGCGCTTCGAGGGTATTCGACGACTGCTCACGATCACCCGCGATCGCGCGGGGATCGAGCGCGCCGTCAACGACGAGCTGCAGTTTCACTTCGACATGACGATGAGGGAGCTCATGACGAACGGATTCACCCCCGACGAAGCGCGCCGCGAAGCCGAGCGCCGCTTCGGTGACGTGACGCGCACCCGCGAACGACTCGCGACGATCGACCGCCAGCGCGCCGGCCAGGAGCGGCGCGCCGAATGGTGGAGCGCCGTCGCCCAGGACCTCCGCTACGCGCTGCGCGGACTGCGCCTCAAACCGGGCTTCGCGCTCGCGGTGATCGTCACCCTCGCGTTGGGCATCGGCGCGAATGCGACGATGTTCGGCATCGTCGACCGCCTGCTCTTCCGCCCGCCGAATCGGCTGATCACACCCGACCTCACGGGTCGCGTCTATGTGCGCCTGACGAATCGCGGCAAGGAATCGTTCAGAAGTGCCTTCGGCTATCGCCGGTTCGTCGACATCAAGGAGAACACGAAGTCGTTCGACGCGATGACGCCGTTTTACACGCGTACGATGGCGATCGGCGTCGGCGAGTCGACGCGACAGATGGAGGTCGGCGTCGCCGATGCGGATCTCTGGCGGATGTTCGACGCGCCACCCGTCATAGGCCGCTACTTCACCGACGCCGAGTCGACGCCGGCCTCGCCGCAGTTCCTCGTCGTGCTTTCGTATGCCTACTGGCAGACGCAGTACGCGGGGCGGAATGACGTGATCGGCCAGACGATCAACATCGGCCCCGGTAGATTTACCGTCATCGGTGTTGCACCAGAAGGCTTCATCGCCTTCTCCTCGAAACCGCTGATGGGGTTCGTCAGTACGGCGGCGCATTCGGCCGGCCGTGGCAAGAGCGGCAAGTACGAATGGTGGGATACCTACAACTCCTCGTGGTTCGAGGTCTATGCACGCCGGAAGGCGACGGCGACCCTCGCCGCGGCGAACGCCGACCTCTCGCAAGCGTCGGTTCTGAGCTACCGCAAATGGCTCGAGCGTCAGCCGACGCTCACGCCGCTGGAGCTCTCGAAGCCAGGCGGTTTTCTCGCGCCGACGCTCGCCGCGCGCGGTCCCGCGCCGAGCAGCGAATCGCGCGTCGCCACCTGGCTCGGCGGCGTCGCGACTATTGTGCTCCTCATCGCGTGTGCGAACGTCGCGAATCTGCTCTTGGCGCGTGCCCTGCGCCGTCGGCGCGAGATCGCCGTGCGCATCGCACTCGGCGTGAGTCGCGGACGGTTGGTCTTCCAACTGATGATCGAGAGCATCGTCCTCGCCGCGCTCGGCGGCATAGCCGGACTGCTTGTCGCGTACTGGGGTGGCGCGATCATTCGTCACGCGCTGCTCGATGAGCAGACGTCCGCACCGGCGCTCGCTGATCCACGGCTGCTGCTGTTCATCACCGTCGTCGTCGCGGTCGTCGGCCTGCTCACAGGCCTCGCGCCGGTATTTCAGGCGCGGCGCACGGACATCTCCGCGACGCTGAAGGCCGGCGCCCGCGAGGGCGTGGTGCATCGCTCGAAGTTGCGCGTCGGACTGCTCGTGATGCAGGCGGCGCTCTCGGTGCTGCTCCTCGTCGGGGCCGGATTGTTCGTGCGCAGCCTCGTCAACGTGAAGAACCTGCGCCTCGGCTACGACTACGATCGTTTGCTGATCGTCGAGCCGAACTGGCGAGGCATGCAACTCGACTCCACGCAGAAGGCGGCCGTTCTCGATCAGCTCCTGGCGCGCTCGCTCACCCTGCCGGGCGTGGAGAACGCCACGCGCTCGCTGACGATGCCCTTTTACACGAACTGGTCGCTCGGCCTCTACGTCCCCGGCATCGATAGCGTCGCGAAGCTTGGCGGAAATCCGGCGCTCCAGGCCGGATCGCCGGCGCTGCTGAAGACGTTCGGCACACGCCTGATTCGGGGCCGCGACATCGACGTGAATGATCGCGCCACGTCACCACGCGTGGCCGTCGTCAACGAGGCGATGGCCAAGCTGCTCTGGCCTGGACAGGATCCCCTCGGCAAGATCATGCGCATCAACAGCGACACCGCTCCGCCGATCACGATCGTGGGCATCGCCGAAGACATCCGCCGCGAGAATCTCACCGATCCGGAGCCGATGTACTACCTCCCGCTGACGCAGTTTCCCTTCTCCGAGGACTTCGTCACCATCCGAACGAAAGGGCCCGCGGCCGAGGACGTCGAATCCGTCCGGCGCGCGCTCCAACCGCTGATGCCGGGTGTCTCGTACATCTCGACGACGCCGGTGTCGAAGGTCATGTCCGTTAGTACCCGCTCCTGGCGCCTCGGCGCCACGATGTTCACCATCTTCGGCGCCCTCGCCCTCGTCCTCGCCGCGATTGGCCTCTACAGCGTCATCGCCTACAACGTCACCCAGCGCATGCACGAGATGGGGGTCCGCGTCGCCCTCGGCGCCCAGGCGCGCGACGTCATCGCCCTGATCGTCCGCGAAGGCATCTGGATCGTCGTCCCGGGGATCATCCTCGGCGGGCTCGCCGCGATCGCCGCCGGCAGGTGGATCGCTCCTCTGCTCTTCAACGTCTCGCCGAAGGATCCCTCGGTCATCGGCGTCGTCGTTGCGACGCTGCTCCTCGTCGCCGTCACGGCGAGCTGGATCCCCGCCACCCGCGCCGCCCGTGTTGATCCCAACGAGGCGCTGAGAGCAGATTAATGAA
>CBHWBX010000006.1:0-25365 GCA_966111935.1 uncultured Gemmatimonadaceae bacterium | reverse complement strand
GAACACGATCTGCCTCTGGTACGACGGCACCGCCCTGGAAGCCGCGCAGTTCTATACCTCGATCTTCAAGAACGCCACGATCGAGTCGACGATGCCCGGCCCGGGCCCGACGCCCATGGGCGTCACGTTCCACATCGACGGCCAGAAATTCATCGGCCTCAACGGCGGCGACCATTATCGTCTCAGTCCGGCCGTGTCGCTGTACGTCGACTGCGAGGATCAGGCGGAGGTGGATCGTTACTGGGACGCGCTGATCGCCGATGGCGGTCGCGCCGACCGATGCGGGTGGCTCGTCGACAAGTTCGGACTGTCCTGGCAGGTCATCCCGAAGGGGCTGACGCAGATGCTCGGCGCGTCCGATCGCGCCGCCGCGGGACGCGCCATGCAGGCGATGCTCGGCATGGGGAAGATCGACCTCGCCGAGATGGAGCGAGCGTTCAAAGGCGAGACGGCGAACGTGTAGGTCAGCCGGCATCGCGGCTTTCAGCTTGACGGAAGCTCCGGGGCGTCGTATCCTCTCCCCTAACCAGGTGGAGGAACGATGCCCCGCGACGCCAACGATCTGCTCTACGGAACGCTCGATCTCCTCGTGCTGAAAGCCGTCGCCGGGGAACCGCTTCACGGCTTCGGCATCAGCAAGTGGATCGAGGCACGCACCAACAACGAGCTCGAGATCGTCGACTCGGCGCTGTACAAGGCCCTCCACCGCCTCGAGGACGCCGGCGCGATCGACGCCGAGTGGGGCGTCACCGGGAACAATCGGCGCGCCAAGTATTACTCGCTCACCCCGCGCGGAAGGCAGCTCATGCGCGCCGAGGTCGCGACGTGGAAACGGTTCGTCGCCGCCGTGAGCGGCGTCATCGAGCCGGCATGATGCGGCCATACCTCTCGAAGCTGCCGCGCGGCGTGCGCCGCCTGCTGCGCCTGCCGCCGACGCGTGAGCGGCTCGCGCGCGACATCGATGATGAAGTGCGCCTGCATCTCGAGCTGCGCGCCGACGAGCTGCGCGCGCAGGGCCTCACCGATGACGAAGCGAACGCCGAGGCGCTGCGACGTTTCGGCGACCGCGCCGAGTTCCAGGATTACGCCGACCGCCGCGCGGCGACGAATGCGCGGCGCGCCGGACTGCGTGCGTCGTTCGGCGCGCTCTCGCAGGACGTTCGCTTTGCCTTCCGCCAGATCGGCCGGACGCGGGCGTTCACCGCGCTCGCCGTGCTCACGCTCGCGCTGGGGATCGGCGCCAATGCCGCGATCTTCAGCGTCGTCCATCGGTTGCTGCTCGATCCGCTGCCGTACCCGGACGGGAATCGCATCGTCATGTTCGGCGCCGAGCAACGCGCCCAGGTCCGCGTGCTCGATGTACCCGCGCTGCGCGCGATCAGCGCCCGCTCGCGAGCCGTGGAGTCCGTGGCCGCGATCAGCGTGTCTGGCGTCGCGGTGCAGGAAGACGACGGCCAGGACACGGTCTACGCCGTCATCACGCCGAATTATCTGAAGATGCTCGGCGTGCCGCCGGTCCTCGGCCGCTCGTTCACCGCGGCCGAGGGACGCGGTGAGGGCGAACCGGTCGCGATGATCAGCTATTCGCGATGGCAGCGCGAGTTCAACGGTCGTGCGAACGCGATCGGGGCGACGGTCGAGATCAACTACGAGCGCTCGGGCGGTGCGGAGCGACGCCGGTACACCATCGTCGGCGTCACGCCGCCATCGATGGGGCTGCCGATGACGACGGCCTCGTTCAACAAGAATCTGCACTCGGCGATGCCCGGCGTGTGGATCCCACGCGCCCTGTCGAAGTGGGACAGCGAAGATCAGCCCAGAGCGTTCGCGCGGCTGCGCCCCGGCGTAACCGCGGAGCAGGCAGCGACGGAGCTTCAGAGCATCATTGATTCGTCGCCGGAGCTCGGACAGCAGCGGCCGGTGGTGAAGGTGATGCGCGCGCAGGATCTACTCGAGCCGAGCCAGCGGCGCACGATCGAAGTGTTGTTCGCGGCGGTCGGTGTGCTGCTGCTCATCTCGTGCGCGAACGTCGCGAACCTCCTCATGTCGCGCGCCTGGTCCCGCCGCCGTCAGTTCGCGGTGCGTGCCGCGCTCGGCGCCGGACGCAGACGGCTCGCGCGCCAGGTCCTGACCGAAAGCACGCTGCTCGCGCTCGCCGGTGGTCTGCTCGGTGTCGGGGTCGCTTCACTGACGCTGCGCGTCATCATCGCCCTGCGTCCTCCCGCGCTCGCGAATCTCGACGGCGTGCGCATCGAGTCGACCGTGCTACTGTGGAGCGCCGCGATCTCGATCGTCACGGGCATCCTCTTCGGAACGCTGCCCGCGCTCTTCGCCGCGCGCGGCTCGGTCGGCGACGTGCTGCGCAGCGAAACGCGCGGAGGGTCGGGCAGCGCTTCGACGCGCCGGATCCGGTCGATGCTGATCGTCTTCGAGATCGCGCTCTCGCTCGTGCTGCTCGTCAACGCGGGACTGCTTGTGCGCTCGTTCATCGCGATGCAGCAGGTCCCGCTCGGCTTCGAGCCGCGCGGCATGGTGTCGCTCGACCTGATCATGAACTCACACATGCCGCGAGATCTCGCCGTCCGCGCGGCGTGGCGAAACCAGATCGTCGAGCGGCTGCGTGCCGTCCCCGGCGTGACCGACGCCGCGATCGGGATGATTCCGGCCCAGGGATATGGAAGCATCGCGACCCTGAGCAGCGATCCCGACGCGAGCGGCGTCGTGCACAGCGTCCCCGAGTACTCGGTGATCTTCGCGGGCTCGAACTATTTCCGCGTCGCCGGTGTTCGGCTCAGCGAAGGACGCGTTCCCGATTTACTCGCCGCGCTGGCGCCGTCCGGTCCCAACGCTCCGCCGACGGAAGTCGTCATCAACCGCGGATTGGCCCGGCAGCTCTGGCCGAACGGCAGTGCGCTCGGTGCCCACATGAGTGAGCTGAGCGGCCGCCGCAAGTTCGTCGTCGTCGGCATCGCCGAGGACGTGCATGCGCCGGGTGCGCAGCGTCTGGCGCGATCGGCGGTGCTGTATCAGGCGCCGCGCGTCGCATCGTTCATCGTCCGCACCGCGACGCCGAGTGCGGAACTTCTCCCCGCGCTGCGGAAGGCGATCACCTCGGTCGAGCCGACCCCGTTCATTCAGACGACGACGCTCGGCGAAACCTTCGTGCGCGACAGCCTTGCACCGACGCGCTTCGCGATGGCCCTGCTCGTCGCGTTTGCGGCGGTCGCCCTCATGCTCGCGGTGGTCGGCCTGTATGGCGTGATCTCCTATGGCGTCACGCAGCGGACACGAGAGATCGGCGTGCGCGTCGCCCTTGGCGCCGAGCCGTCGGCGGTGGCGCGGCTCGTTCTCGGGAGCGGGTTGCGGCTCGCAGCCGTTGGTATCGTGATCGGAGCGACGGGGGCGGTTGCGGCGACGCGTGCGTTGCGCGGGATGCTGTTTGGCGTGTCGACCGGAGACCCCATCACCTTCGCGGCAACCACCGCAGTCGTCGCCGCGGTCGCGTTGCTCGCAGCGTATGTACCGGCGAGACGCGCGGTGCGGATCGATCCGGTCGAGGCGTTGCGGGCCGATTAGAGCTTTTCAGAGCGGCGTCGCCCGCGAACGAGTATTGCGCGCGGCGCATGAATGAACTGCACGCGACGCCAGTTCTCGGTCGGCCCGTGACTCGTACGTTCCGCGGAGAAACCACGGAGCGGAGTCTCATGCCGAACGCACACAAAGAACTGACCTCGGCGTCCCGATGGGCACTCGCCAGCCTGTCGCTGTCGATCCTGATGCCCTCGCTCGACACGAGCATCGCCAACGTCGGGCTCCCGTCACTCGTGCGAGCCTTCGACACGTCGTTCCAGGGTGTTCAGTGGGTGGTACTCGCCTATCTCCTTGCGATCACGAGCCTGATAGTCGGCGCCGGCCGGGTCGGTGACATCGTCAGCCGCCGGCGGTTGTTGCTCCTCGGCGTCGCCGCATTCACGGCGGCATCGCTGCTCTGCGGCATCGCGCCGTCTCTTCCATTGCTCATCGCGGCCCGTGCGGCGCAGGGACTCGGCGCCGCGATGATGCTGGCGATGACGCTCGCCCTGGTCGGTGAAGCGATTCCACCATCGCAAACCGGCAGCGCGATGGGACTCCTGGGCACGATGTCGGCGATCGGAACGACGCTCGGACCCTCGCTCGGCGGTGTGCTGATCGCCGCGATCGGGTGGCGATCGATCTTTCTCATCAACGTTCCCCTGGGCGTCCTGAACTATCTGCTCGTCCGTCGTCACGTGCCGATCAGTCGGAACGCCCGAACAACGCGTGTGCGATTCGACATCGCCGGCACAGGGGTCCTCGCCGCAACGCTCGCCGCATATGCGTTGGCGATGACGCTCGGACGCACCTCGTTCGGTCCACTGAACGCTGCGCTGTTGATCGCGGCCGCACTCGGTGTGGCGTTGTTCGTCGTCATCGAACGGAAGGTTGCGTCGCCGCTCGTGCAGCCGGCGTTGCTTCGCGAGCGCGCGCTGAGCACCGGCCTCGCCGCGAGCTCGCTCGTCTCGACGGTCATGATGTCGACGCTGGTCGTCGGTCCGTTCTATTTATCCCGCGGGCTGGGGCTCGGCACGGCAGCGGTCGGTCTCACGATGTCGATCGGGCCGCTCACCTCCGCGCTCGCCGGCGTGCCGGCGGGACGCCTCGTCGACCGAGCGGGCGCTTGGCGGATGTCTTTCGTCGGCCTGGCCGGGATGGTCATTGGACTGTTGGCGCTCGTCAGCATGCCTAACACGCTCGGCGTGATCGGATACGCGGGCCCGATCATGATCGTCACCGCGAGCTATGCGCTGTTTCAGGCCGCCAACAATACGGGCCTCATGAAGGACGTCATACCGGAGCGGCGCGGCGTGATCTCCGGGATGTTGAGTCTTTCGCGCAACCTCGGTCTCATCACCGGCGCCGCGGTGATGGGCGCGGTGTTCGTCTACAGCGTTGGGACGACCGCGATCCCGAGTGCGTCGCCGAACAGCGTTGCGACAGGCATGCGTGTGACGTTCGGCGTCGCGGCCGCGGTGATCGGTCTCGCGCTGGCCCTCGTCGCTACGCGTCCGAGCGCACCACGGCGCGAACACACTGCCGCAGCCATCGGTGCGCGGGATCTGCATCCATCCGCGGGTGCCAGAGCAGGGACACAGTGATGTCCGGAATAGCGAAGGGAGGCGCGAAGGTGAACAATCCCTCGCGCATGTTCGCCGTGTGTCGCTCCGGAACGGTGGCGACGAGATCAGAAGATCGCGCGAGGGCGAGCGCGGGCGAATAGCCGCCGACGATCGTCGAGACGGTGCGCGTCAGTCCCATCGCGTCGAGCGCATCGTCGATCCGGTCGCGATCGTCTCCTCGGCGCGATGTGAGGACGTGGCGGGCCGCCGCATAACGGCTCGCCGTCATCGTGCCTTCGCAGAGCGCGTGACCGATGCGGACCACGCCGACGAAACGGTCGGTGAACAGTCCCTGCGCACGGATCTCTGGCCCCATCGACGCACCGACGACACCCGTCTCGAGATCGATGCTTCCGTCGCGTAACGACATGCTGTCGCGATTCGGCTTCGCGACGAAGCAGAGGCGCACGCCGGGCGCGCTCTCTGCCACGCGATCCACGAGCGCCGGTCCGAATGTTTCGGCGAATCCGTCGCTCGATCGCAGCCGGAAGGTTCGCACGAGCCGCGCGAGATCGAGCTTTCCGACGGGCCGCAACACCGCCTCGCCGTCGTCGACGAGCCGACGCACGCGGTCGCGGAGCTCGATCGCCCGCGGCGACGGCACGAGGCCGCGCCCCGCACGCACGAGCAGCGGATCGCCGGTGACTTTCCGCAGGCGCGCCAGCGCGCGGCTCATCGCCGAGGGGCTGAGCTTCAGACGCTTCGCCGCGCGAGCAACGTTTCCCTCGCTCAACAGGACGTCGAGCGTCACGAGCAGGTTGAGATCAGGACGCGACACGTACGAGCTCCGATCGATGGAGACTGGGTTTCCGGATGATCCACTCGGCAACGAGGAGATTAATCACCCAACCCGCGCCCATCAGAACGGTCCGCGCCGACTCACCCGGTTTGCCGACGAGGATGAACCAGGGGAGATGCGTGAACACCTGCGTCCCGGCGCCCATGCCGATCGCATAGGCGCGCGTCATCCAGGCGCCGTGCGCGGAAAAGTCGCGGCGGCGCACCGCGTCGAGCGCGAGGCCGAGCGAGATGGACATCGCCGATCCGAAAACGATTCGCTCGATGTAGACGCCGACGCCGTCGCCGTCAGGCCACGGATAGAAGTGGGCCATCCAGAGACCGCTGAACGCCGCGACGATCCCGCAGACCGCGAGCATGCGGCCAGCCATGCGATGCCATCCGCGATGACGACGCAGAAAGCCCGGTGAAAACTGGAACGCGCCGAGGATGCTGAACGGAATGACGCTCAGAATGTGCAGCACCACCGGCAGCGGCTGCGCGAAGAACCGTGCGTTCGCCGGCGTGACCGTCGCCCCGCTCGCGAGCTCGGCGAGCCTTGCCGTGGCGGCGCTCGCCGCCACGAGGCTCAAGAGGACGAGTGCCGCTGGGATCATCCAATCCGATCGGTGCCGTGCGGACGTCGCGCTCATTCGCCATGCACCAGCCGGAGCCCAATCAGTGCGACGAAGTCGTTGCGGATCGCCGATGCACCGCGCCCATCGAGCGGCTTGAACCCGGAGACGTAGTCGCGGACCTCGAGCCGGAGGTGCACGCGTCCGATGCCCAGCTCACCGCCGGTCGCGCTGTACGCCGCCATGTTGTGGGTCGCGTCGACGTCGAGGCTGCGATAGTTGTAGCTTCGCGCGCCGGCGCCGATGCCGATGAACGGCGAGAACGACACCGACTCACGCTCGATCCAGTGCGGCGCCCGCGCTTCGGCGCCGACGTCGTAGGTGAAGACGTCGAGCTTCGGCGCATCGACGGTGCCGATGTCGCGGGTCCGGCCCCATCCGACCATCGACGTCACGGCGAAGCGCGACTGCACGACGTAGGAGAGCTGCACCGTCGAGATCGGAGCGTTCTTGATCGCGCTCCGTTCCGCGCCGGTCGGCAGCAGCGCGCCGGACGACGTGAGCACTTCCCACGAATTACGGCGTGCGGCGGAGCTCTGGGCGCCGGCTACGGGCGCGACGGCGGTCAGAAGGCCGAAGGCAACGACGGTGGCACGGGTGCCTGGCAGGCGGACGGTCATGGCAGGATCCTCTCGGAGGTGGTTGCGGCCGGCCCCGCCGGAACGTTGTGTCCGCAGCGTGGGCGAATTAGTTTATGTGATACACAGTACGGTGTACGATATACACAGTTTCAGGACTGTCAAGAGTCGGAGCGAGTGCATGGCTGATGACGCGGCGGATCTGCGACAGCGCGGCGACCTTCTATGGAGCGGGGGCGCCCGGCCGAGCCGCGGGCCCAAACGGGGGCTGACGACCGAAGAGGTCGTGGTCGCCGCGATGGGAATCGCCGATCGCGAAGGGCTCGCCGCGTTGACGATGCAGGCGGTCGCGAAGGAGCTCGGGTTCACGACGATGGCGCTCTATCGTTATTTCCCGAGCAAGGATGCCCTCGTGGACGCGATCGTCGACGCCGCCTGGGGATCGCCGCCCGAGCGGCCGGCGGAGAAGGGCGAGTGGCGCGAGGAAGTCGAGCGATGGGCGTGGGCGAAACGCGCGGTGATGATCGAGCGGCCATGGCTCGGTGAGCTGCCCTTCATCATCGCGCCGCACGGGCCGAACTGGCTGAGCTGGCTCGAGTGGGCGGTCGAAGCGCTCGCGCTCACGGGCCTCGGTGCCGCCGACGTGTTCGACATGCTGCACGCGCTCGACGGCTACGTGCGCGGAGGCTCCGACACCGCGATCTCACTTGCCAAGGCGATGGCGCGCGGCGTATCGCAGGATGAGTGGAAGGCGGCGGTGTCGGTGGATCTCGTGCGCACGATCGGAAACCCGCGCTACCCGACATTGTCGCGCCTCATCCTGTCCGGTCTCGACCGAGACAACACGGTCGAGGACAACTTCGAATTCGGGCTTCAGCGCGTGTTGGACGGACTCGAGGCGTACGTGCTGGCCCATCGATCGAGCAAAAAGAAGAAAAAGAAAAAGAGGTAGGCGGTGGGGAAGGGAGTGCGCTTCGTTACCGGGCGGATCAGCCGCCGTGCATCATCCGCTGGTGCATCTGTTCCATCTTCTGGCGCTGCTCCGGCGTCAGGCTCTTGTGGAACTCGATCATGCCCTTCGCCATCTCCACCTGGGCCGCGATCATGTGCTTGGCGACGTTGTCCAGCTGTTCCTTGTACGCGGCGAGGTTGTCGGCGGCGAGTGCCTTCATCGCGGCGTCGTGCGCCTGCATCGCCTGCTGCAGATGCGGCTGCGCGGCCGCGCAGACGCGCTGATGGATCGCTTCCATTTGCTTCACCTGGGCGTCGGAGAGGCTCAGCTCCGTGCGCATCTCGGCCATCATCGACGAGTCGGTCATCTCGTGGTCCATCATGCCGCGCATCTGACCGTTCGCCTGACCTTTCATCTGACCATGCATCTGACCGCCCATGCCGCTCATCATCGGGCCCATCATCATCGCGTGCATCATGCAGGGCATCGGTGACTGGCCGGTCTTGTACACGGGTTGGGTCGATTGCTGAGCCCCTGCTACGACTGAAACGGACGCCAGCGTCGCGACGACGAGCGAAAGCATTCGCCTGCTCATGTGTTCTCTCCGGGTTTGGGATAGCGGTGCGACGCGCCGCAAGCCGTGAGCCCGGATGCCATGCCGCAACGGCTCCTTCGACTCCCGAATGGCACGCCTCGCGGCTCAGCTCTTCGGAGTTTCGATGCGATAGACCTCGCGTTTGCCGGAGTCCACGAGATCGTGATAGCCCTTCATGATCTCGTCCATCTGCTTCATCGCCTCGGCATCGGCGTCCGCTGTTGGTGAGCCGATCAGCATCTGCTCGAACTTCTCGAGGCTATCGACCTCCATCTCCGCCACCACGGTCCAGTATCGCTCGGCGGCGAAGTCGGTCATGATCCGCATGCGCGGCATGCCGATCTTCTCGGACAGCGCGTTCATCGCATGGAACTTCTCAACGAGCGCCCGGACCTTGCCGGGCTTGCAGTACATCAGCTCCCGAATGAGGTACATGGTCAGATGAGGTGAAGGTGGTGTTGAGCTGCGGTCATCCCTACCGTACGACGTTCCCCGCGCGCGAACAACGGTTAGCTCCGACGACCGCGGTATGGTTGATGCGCGCACGGCGCGTTCTATTCGTCAGGATGATCCGTAGTGAATCGCCTCGCGCTCGTCAGTGCCGCGCTCGCTGTCGCGATGACCCGGCTTCACGCCCAGCAGACTCAGCTCGACCTGCACGGCAACTTCGTCGTCACGACGTCCTCGCACCTCACATCGTGGGGCGCGGGCATCGGGACACAGACGACCTTCGGCGCCTCGAGCGCGCCGGTGAAAGCGAGCCTCTCGCCGAGTCTCGACGTCGTCAAACAGGAGCAGGGTGGACCGTGGCAGACGACCCTCTCGCTGGACGCCGACGTTCAGCCCGGCGGCAACTCGAAGGTCACGCCGTATGTCGGCGTAAGCGCGGGCTCGAACTGGAGCGGCGGCGATGCCAAAGCGTGGAGCGGGGCGCGGCTCGGGATCGAGATGCTCGGCGGCCTCACGGTGAAGTTGAAGCCGCCGGTCACGATCAAGGGCGAAGAGCGCTTCGGCTATGTGAATGGGCAGGAGCACACGCTGACGACGCGCATCGGTGTGCTCCTCGAGCTCTGAGCTCGGCTAGAACAGCACCCGATACACGAGCGAGAAGCTCCGCCCGGGGTTGAACGCGAAAGCCTTGAGCCGGCTCGTCGCGTCGATGTACTTCGCGTCGAGCGCGTTGTCGGCGCGCAGCGTGAGCGAGCTGACGTGCTCTCCGGCGTGCAACGTCCAGCCGAGGCTGAAGTTCAACAGGTTATACGCCGGCGCGGCGATCGCCGATGGATCACCCTCGGAAACCGCCGGCGGCACGCGGTCCTGCGCGAAAGCGTGCCGGTACTCGGCTTCCGCGAGGAAGCGCCCGTCATCCCAGCGTGCATGCGTGCCGAGTCGCGCGGCCGGCATGAACGGCAACGGCTCGTTGTTTCCGGTGAGCGTGCCGCGCACCATGTCGCCCATCGCGCCGAGCACGACGTGCGGCACGACTTCGGCCTCGAGCTGGCCCTCCACTCCGGTGAGACGCGCGTCCGCCTGCGTGATGCGGTTGAGCGGCACCGTTGCAACGCCGCCGTCCGCATCGATCGTCGTGTCCTTGACGATGTTCGGCGTGACGTAGTTCTGGATCGCGTTGTAGAACGTCGCGATCTGTCCATTCACGCGCTGACGCGACAGGCGCAGCACGCCTTCGATCCCCTGGTTGACCTCGGCCTTGAGGTTCGGATTGCCGACGTCGTAGCTCCCCGCAGCCGCATGAAACGCGTTCGACGCCAGCTCCTCGACCGACGGCGCGCGGAAGGCGCGCGCGACACTCGTCGCGAAGGTCAGGCTCGAGCCGAGCGGGATGCTCAGGCCGATCGAGCCCGAAAGCTCGTTGTAAGTATGCATCCCGGCAAACGCATCGAACTTCGGGTTGTCGTTCCGCTCGACGGCGATGCGATAGGCGTCGTATCGGCCGCCGATCTGGAGCTTCGGCACCAGCGCGTCAGCGTTGCCGTCGGTGTTGCGCAATGGCATCTCCTGGAATAGAAACGCACCGAGCCCATTGCTGTTCGCGGCCGGCGTCAGCGCTTCGTCGCCGAGCGCGGCGTACTGCTTGAACAACCCGGAGATGCCGACCGCCCCGGAGATGTTGCCGGTCTGTGTCCGCGCCAGGAGGTCGAGCGTCTGCGTCTTCAGGTCGAAGCTCGTGTTGACGTTCGCCGACGCCTGGTCGATCTCCGAATGCCCGTACCACTGGGCCGTGCCGCTCGCGCGCACGGAGCTGAGGAAGCGGTTGTCGAGGGCGAGGTCGGCTCGGCCGACGAGCTCGTGCCGATGGCCGTCGATCTTCGCGCGCTCGCCTTCGGCGGAGGGCAAGCCGTACTGGAATTGATATTCGCGAAGCGCCAGGCCGGCGGTGGTGCTGCCGCTGTTGTAGCCGAAGCCGCCGATGCCGTAGTAGTTCCGGTAGAACGTGTTCGCGAGCTTGTCGCCGCCGCCCATGCGCAAGTCGTCGGTGTGACGGCCGCCGCCCTTCGCCACGAGCGCGATCGTGCTGCTCACGGGAATGGTGAGCGCGAGCGTCGCCGCGCCGCCGGGATTCGAAGACTCGCTGTTCAGTGCCGCCATCCCTTCGATGTGCGTCGGCACCGACGTCGGGATGTCGTTCGAGATGACGTTGACGACGCCGCCGAGTGCCTGATTGCCGTAGAGAAGGGAAGCCGGGCCGCGCACGACCTCGACGCGCTGCGCGTTCAGCGGATCGATCGACGTGCCGTGATCCGGCGCGGCCGACGAGAGATCCGCCGCGCGGTTGCCGTCTTCGAGGACGAGCACGCGCTCGCCCTGGAGCCCGCGGATCACCGGTGCGGTCGCCGCCGGTCCGTTGAAGCGGACGGAGACGCCGGGCTGTCCACCGAGTGTCTGCGCGACCGTTCCGCCGAGGTTGCGCGAGAGCGCCTGCCCGGAGAGGTCGAGCGTCGCCTGCGGCACGTCGCGCGGGTCGGTGCCGACCGGCGTCGCGGTGACCTGCACTCCGGCGAGCTGCATCGCCGTCGCGCGCATGACGATCTTCGCCTGGACGTCGGGTCCCGAGGACGGAATCGTGACGTCCGTGTGCGACGGCGCGTAGCCGATCAGCAGCGCGCTCAGATGATAGGTGCCCGCCGGAAGCGCGACGAAGGTGAACTTTCCATCGCCATCGCTCGTCGTGACACGGTTGAGCGACGCGACGATCACCTGGACGTTCGGCAGGCCGCGCCCCGACGAATCGGTGACGGTGCCGCGCAGCACCGGGCCGGTGGCGGCGAGCGCCGAGCGCACCGGAGCGAAAATGCAGAGAAGGAGAGCGAAAACGCGGAGGTACGTGCGCATCGGATCCGGGCCAATGGTTGAGATTCGATTTGGATCGTACTCCGGGTCCCGGGGTCAAAAGGGGGCAATTCAATGAACGGTCGGCGATCGCCAATGAGTGGTCGCCCATGACCATCCCGGCTTGACCAAGCGCCTACACCGACCCAACGTGCGCGAGTGAACGCGCGCGACCTTACCGCCCTGGTCCACCTCGCCGGCTTCGCGACCGGCATCGTGCTGTACGTCATGCTCGCGGTGATGACCCGGCGGCAGCTCTCCTACGTCCTCGCGTCGGAGGACAGTGCGGATGCCGATCGGCTCCCGCTGTTCACGGCGCTGCTCGGGATCGTCTGGAACGCGGGCGCGATGTTCGTCTATGCGGTCCGCGACTTCGGGAGCGGCACGCCGCCGGCATGGGTGGGCGCGATCGCCTACATCGCGCTTGGTTTTCTTCCTGCCGCCGTCGTGCACTCGACGCGCGCACGCGCCCGACCGGGTGAGCACGCGTGGCTCGTGCCGCTCGCCTACGCAGGCAGCAGCGTCGCCGGTGTGCTGCACGTCCTCGCCCTCGCGCATGGCGACATGCTGTCCTCCGCGGGCCTCGTGCTGCTGACGGTCACCTACGGGCTCGTGCTCGGATTTCTCGCCGTCGCCGAGCGCGGTCGCCCGGGCTTCCCGCGCACGATTACCGCGGTCGCACTCGCCGCCTTCGCGGTCTCGGCGCTGCATCTCAGCCGGCATCCGACGCTCGTCGACACCGACGCGTGGCCGATCGAGCTGATCGGCCACCACGCGTCACTTCCGCTCGTGCTGGCGATTCTGTATCAGGATTATCGCTTCGCGTTCGCCGATCTGTTTCTCAAGCGCGCGATGGCGATCGTCGCACTCGTGGCCGTGGTTGCGCTGCTCTACGCGACGCTCGTCGCCCCGCTCTTCGATCCGCACGCCGGCACCCCGATCGCGCTCGACGGCTCGCACGTCATGGGCACCGGTGCGCTGCTGATTGCGTGGGCCGCGACCGCGCTGGCGTTTCCCTGGATCCAGCGGCAGGTCTTCCGGTTCGTCGATCGGATCGTGCTGCGGCGCACGGACTACCGCGGCGTGCGAAGCTCGCTGATCGACCAGCTCTCCGAGCGGACGACGAGCCACGACGTGCTCGGCGCCGCGTGCGACTTTCTCGCCTCGGTGCTCGGCGCGGCGAAGGTCACGTGGCATCCGCTCGAGAGCGGGCACGGGGCGCGTCATCCGGAGATCGCGCTCGACGAGCGCCGGTCGTGCGCGAGCGTGACGATTCCGACCGCCGCGGCACGGTCGTATCAGATCGAGATCGACGAGCTGCGCGGCGCGCGGACGCTGCTCTCAGACGACCTGGAGATGATCGAGTACGTCGCGACCACCACCGGTCGCCGGCTCGACGAGATTCGCGTCGACGCCGAGCGCGCGGAGCGCGTGCGGCGCGATGACGAGCTGCGACGGCTCGCGACCGAAGCCGAGCTCCGCGCGTTGCGCGCCCAGTTGAACCCGCACTTCCTGTTCAACGCGCTGAACACGCTCGGGCATCTGATGCGCGCCGATCCGGACCGCGCGATCGCGACGTTGTACCGACTGACCGGACTCCTGCGCGCCGTGCTGCGCCGGACGAACGGCCAGTTCGTGTCGCTGCGCGAGGAGCTCGACATCGTCGAAGCCTATCTCGCGATCGAGCAGGAGCGATTCGAGGAACGACTGACCGTATCGATCGACGTCCCGGAAGAGCTGCGCGTCGTCGGCGTTCCGCCGCTGCTGCTGCAACCGCTCGTCGAGAATGCCGTGAAGCACGGCATCGCGCCGCTGCGGCAGGGAGGGAGCGTGAACGTCATCGTGCGCCGCGATGCCGGCGGCGACGGCGCAGGCGGACAGTTGTGCATCGTCGTCGCCGATACCGGCGTCGGGATGCACGCCGCCGTCGCCGAGCCGGGGGAGAGCGTGGGCCTCGCGAGCGTCGGCGACCGCTTGCGCCTCTACTACGGCGCGAACGCGGCGCTGACGATTCGCGAGACGCCGGGGGGCGGCACGACGGTCGAGATCTGTCTGCCGTGGACCGACCACGCCGGCGCCGGGATGGTAAGCGTACCAAAGTGAGACGAGCATGAGCGCACTTCGAGTGATTGTCGCCGACGACGAGCGGCCGGCCCGCGCCTTCCTCACAGGCCTCCTCGCCACGTTCGAGGGGGTGGAGGTCGTCGGCGAAGCCGCCAATGGGGCGGAGGCGGTCGAGCTGATCGAGCGCGTCGCTCCCGATCTGGCGCTGCTCGACCTCCAGATGCCCGAGGTCGACGGGCTCGGTGTGGTGCGGCTGCTGCGTAAGGAGCGCATGCCGCTGATCGCATTCGTCACCGCGTACGACGAATACGCCGTGCGCGCATTCGAGATGAATGCGATCGACTACCTGCTCAAGCCCGTCGAGCCGGCGCGCCTGCGCGCGACGATCAACCGCGCGATCGAGCGTCTGGAGCATGCCGACTGGCGTCCTGCGGACGCCGATCGCCTGCGCGCGGCGTCGAGCGACTACGCCGAGCTGCAGCCGTCATCGCTGCTCAAGCGCATCCCGGTGCGTAAGCGCGACGACATCTTCCTCGTGCCGGTCGACCAGATCGTCTCGATCGTCGCCGACGGCGAGCTGCTCAACCTCACGACGAAATCGGGCGATCGGTACACGATCACGTATCGCCTCAAAGACCTCGAGACGCGGCTCGATCCCGCACAGTTCGTCCGCGTTTCCCGCGGCACGCTGCTCAGCCTTCCAATGATCCAGAAGCTCACGCCGCAGCCGGGCGGAACGTACGTCGCCGTGCTGTACAACGGGACTGAGCATCAGGTGAGCCGGATACGGGGGCGGGTGTTGAGGGAGCAGCTGTTGAAGCTGTAGGGCGGCCGGTTCGCTCGCGTCTGACGACGCGAGCTGCATGTTTCGGCGCGCTTCGCGCGCCTGCTGGATCGGGCGCTGCGCGCGCTGCACGGTCTTCGGAATGGGCTTTGCCCTCGATGCCCGATAGCGGCATCCACGCATGCGTTCACTGGTTTCGCTCCTCCAACTGTCGCGCCGGCAATGGGGCGCGCTCGCGATCGTTGCAGTGCTCTCGTCGTGCAGCACCGCGGCCAGCCTCATCGAGCCATGGCTGTATCGCGCGGTCGTGGATGATGTCGCCGGGGTGATGGTCGCGTCGGGGCCGCTGAGGTTCGCGGACCGCCTCATCGACAACGCGCTTGGATCGATCACCCACGTGCCCGGCAGCGCGCGGCGCGTTTTTCACGCGCCGTGGCAGCAGTACCAGGGGCCCGCGGGCACCCGGCGGCGGCTGGCGCCGCGTGCACCGGAGGAGGCGATCGCGACGGTGCTCGTCGCGGCGATCGTGCTGCTTCTCGCACGGTTGATCTCGGAAGCCTGCCGCGTGCGCGGCGACAACATGGCGGCGCAGATCTCGAGCGAGATCGAGTCCGGGCTCATCCTGCGCACCTTCGACCACGTGACGCGGCTGCCGTTGCGCGCGTTCGTATCGCGGCCGAGCGCGGCGATCGCGCGCCAGGTCGATCAAACGGATCAGGTCTCGCCGCTGTTCGTCGCGGTGTCGAAGGAGATCTGGCCGGAGCTGTTCAGCCTCGTCGCGATGATCGCGATCCTCGGCTCGATGAATCACGAGCTGGCGCTGATCGCGTTGATCGCGGTACCGGCCTACCTGTTCGTGACGTGGCGCATGACGCGCGTGCTCAGCACGAACCTCGAGACGTACTACGCCCAGTGGGACGGCATCTCGAGCGAGATCCAGGCGACGATCGGCGGCATCAAGACGGTGAAGAGCCACGGTGCGGCCGGGCACGAGGTGAAGCATCTGTCGGCGCTCATGGCTGACGGCTACGGGACGTTCCTCAGGCGCACGCGCACGGAGAATCACTTCACCTTCGGTCAGAACATGATCGTCGCCGCGACGAAGGCCGCGGTGCTCGCCGTCGGCGGCATGCGCGCGCTGCAGCATCAGCTCACGCCGGGCGACATCGTGCTCCTGCTCGCGTACGTCGATCGATTGTACAGTCCCGTCGAGACGCTCACCGCGCTCTACGTCAGCCTCCAGGCCAACTTCACGTCACTCAAGCGCGCCGAGCGTCTGCTGCGGGAGCCGCAGGCGCCGGGGGCGTCGCGTCCAGCGCTCGAGGGCGGCCCGGGGGCGATCGAGTTCGATTCGGTGTGCTTCGCCTACGACGGCCGCGACGTCGTGCGCAACGTCTCGTTCCGCATCCAGCCCGGGGAACACGTGGCGATCATCGGACCGTCGGGGGCGGGCAAGACGACGATCGTCGAGATGCTCATGGGGTTGCACCCGGCGAAGTCCGGGGTGATCCGCCTCGACGGCGAGCCGCTCGACTGTGTCGATCCGGAGTCGATTCATCACGCCGTGCGCGCCGTGGCGTCGGACGAATGGCTGTTCCGCACGTCGGTCCGCGAGAACATCCGTTACGGCCGCTTCGATGCGACGGACGCCGACGTCATCGAGGCCGCCGAGCGTGCAGGCCTCGGCGCGCTGCTCGACCGTCTGCCGAACGGTCTGGAGACGGAGATCGGCGAGGGAGGCGTCACGCTCTCGGCGGGCGAGCGACAGCGCGTGCTCCTCGCCCGCGCCTTCATCGCCCGACCGCGGGTGCTCATACTGGATGAAGCGACGGCGAATCTCGACTACTACACCGAGTCGGCGGTGAAGAGGGCGCTCGATGTCCTCAGCCGGTCCCGCACCATGATCACGATCGCGCACCGGCGGTCGATGCTGAGCGACGTCGATCGCGTGATCGTCATTCGCGATGGCGCGGTCGAACAGCAGGGGACGCCGGAGGAGCTGATGCGCGCCGGCGGATTTTACGCGGACATGATGCGAGCGGACGATCGGTAGGCTTTTGGCCGCCGCGCGCCGCGCGCCGAACAAGCGACCACGCCCCACGCGTCGCCTATCCCTCCAACTCCTCCGCCGTCACCGGCCGCAACATCACGTCGGCGGTGAGCCAGATGACTTTCGAGATCGGATAGAGCAGCACCATGAAGGCGAGCATCACGAGCGGTGCGCCGTACGTGAGCGCGTCCCAAGGGACGTTCGGCCACGAGAGCAGCAGGAAGACGAGAAAGCTCGCCAGAAACGTGAAGCCGCCCGTCATGAAGTTGACGAACATCGCGCCCTGGAAATAGTTCTCGTCGCTCCGCTCGAAGCGGAAGTTGCAGACCGCGCAGCGCGGATGCATGCCGTACCAGCCGCGAATCACGCCGCCGCGGCGACAGTGTGGGCAGCGCAGGCGCGCGAGTCCGAGGAGCGCGGCGAAGAGACGGCCGAAGGTCGGCGTCTCCATTCCCGAATCGGTCATGCGGCGGCGGACGGGAACCGTTCCGTGCGGGTCGTGCAGGTGAGGAGTGTTCATACGGCGGTCAGGACGGGAGCGAGGAGCTCGTAGGAGCGGGCAAGGGCGTCGTCGATCTCGGGCAGAACGTTCGCGTCGCCGATCAATGAAAATACGCCGGCGGCGGCGAGCGCGGTGCGCGGCTGCGGCTGGAGATCGGACAGGAGGACGTGCGACCCGTCGCGCGTCGTGCGCCGGATGACGTCGACCAGCGCGTGAATGCCGGTCGCGTCGACGGCGTGGACGTCACGCATGCGCAGGATGAGCACCCGTGGGTGCTCGTCGAGATGGTCGAGGGTTTCGCGGAACGTCTCGACGGCGCCGAAGAAGAGCGGGCCCCGAATCTCGAAGACGCTCGCGCCGCGCGGTACCTGCGACCGCCACGGCTCGGCGGGATCGGCGACAAGGTCGTCATCGGCATCCGCGCCGCCGACGAACAGGGCGACGCTCGATACGGTCGCCATGCGCCGGATGAAGAGAAACGCGGCGAGCACCATGCCGACGGCGATCGCGACGGTGAGGTCGACGAGCACGGTCAGCCCGAACGTCGTCAGCAGCACGGCGACGTCGCTCTTCGGCGCGCGCAGTGCGGCGCGGAACGTTCGCCACTCGCTCATGTGGTAGGCAACGATGACGAGAATGCCCGCGAGCGTCGCGAGCGGAATCAGTCCGGCGAAGCGCCCGAAGAAGAGCGTGATCAGCAGCAGCGTGATCGCATGGGTCATCCCGGCGATCGGCGTGCGTCCGCCGGTCTTGACGTTCGTCGCCGTGCGGGCGATCGCGCCGGTCGCGGGAATCCCGCCGAAGAGCGGTGACGCGATGTTCGCCACGCCCTGCGCGACGAGCTCCATGTTCGACCGATGACGCCCGCCGATCATGCCGTCGGCGACGACCGCCGAGAGGAGCGACTCGATCGCGGCGAGCATCGCGATCGTGAACGCGGGTCCGACCAGCGCTGTGGTCTGGGTGAGCGTGAGATGCGGGAGCTGCGGGTGCGGGATGCCCGCGTTGAGCGCGCCGAACCGGCTGCCGATCGTCTCCACCGGAAGGTGCATCATCTGCACGACGAGCGTCGACAGCACCAGCGCGACGAACGGCCCGGGGATGCGGTGCGACACGCGCGGCCACGCGACGAGAATCGCGATCGTCGCCGCCGAGACGGCAAGCGCTGTCGGGTTGAACGCCGCCGCATGCGCGATCATCGCGCCCCACTTCGGGAGAAAGTCGGCGGGGAGCGCGCCCATGCGCAGGCCGAACAGATCCTTCACCTGGCTCGAGAAGATGATCACCGCGATCCCGCTCGTGAATCCCGTGATCACCGGCTGTGGAATGAACTTGATGACCGTGCCGAGTCGCGCGACGCCCATGATGACGAGGAGCAGGCCGGCGAAGAGCGTCGCGACGGTGAGCCCGTCGATGCCGTACTTCTGGACGATCCCGTAGACGATCACGACGAACGCGCCGGTGGGGCCGCCGATCTGAACGCGCGAGCCGCCGAGCGCGGAGATCAGGAAGCCGGCGACGATCGCCGTCCAGAGACCGCGGCCGGGCGTGACTCCACTAGCGATGGCAAACGCGATCGCCAGCGGCAGCGCGACGATGCCGACGATCACGCCGGCGGTAACGTCGCGCAGGAGCTGCGGCCGATCGTACCGCTCGAGCGTCGTGACGAGCTTCGGGACCAGCATGTTGCTACTCGTCGAGCCGCCGCGTCGTCGCCGACGCCGGCGCGAGAAGCGCTTCCGCGGCGCGCAGGAAGCCGATGACGTCGAGATCGGGCTCGATCATCGACTGGATCGCGCAGCCCTTGATGAAGCTCACCGCGACGGCCGCGAGGCTCTCCGGCGACATCCCGCAGAAGCGCTCGGGATCCGAGGCGATCACCTCTTCGGCCATCGGACGGAAGGCGGCGCGATAGCGATCGAGCTCGCGCTGCATCCGCGTGCGGACGGCGCGATTCCACATGCCTTCGCTCCAGAACTCGAAGAACAGCCGATTGTGCATCGGCTCCGTCGAGAGACGTGCCATCTCCTGCCGAAGCAGGGCGACGAGTCGCTCGAGCGGATCCTCGATCGCCGCGATCTTCGGTCCGACGCGGAGGGTGACCGTGGTCTCGAGCACGTGGTCGAGCAGCGCGAGAACCAAACGATCCTTCGTGCCGAAATGGAAGATCACGAGGCCGGTGCTCAGGTCGGCGCGTCGGGCGACGTCGCGGATCGTGAGCGTGCGCAATCCCGCGCGGGTCGCGAGCTGGTACGCGGCCGTGATGATCTGCGCTCGGCGGAGCTCTTCGGGAACCTTGGTTCCGGGCATGCGGGTCCTGCGGGAGAGGGGCGCCCGATCTCATTGACCAGGCGTTCAATGGAAATCTACGCCGAATTGAACGCCGGTTCAATAGGGTCAGAGCCAGGAGGCGACGAGCGCGACCGCGGCGGCGGTCATCACTCCCGCCGCGGCGCCGCCGAGCAGGTTGAGGCCGCGGCCGTTGCGGTGCTGCCCCATGACGCGCTCGTTGTTGCACACCACCAGGATGATCACGATGAGCGGTGGCGCGAGCAGGCCGTTGATGATCGCCGACCAGATCAGCAATCGAATCGCATTTACGTGGGCGAAGTTGAGGGCCATCCCGACGAGCATCGCGAGCGCGATCACGGTATAGAACTGCTTGGCGGTGTGCATCTTCTCGTCCATCCCCGCGCGCCAGGCCGCCGCCTCGGCGATCGCGTAGGCGCCCGAACCGGCGAGCACGGGGACGCCGAGCATCCCCGTCCCGACGAGACCCGCGGCGAACAACCATTCGGCGCCGGCGCCGGCGAGCGGCTTGAGCGCGGCGGCCGCCTGTTCGGCGGTCTGCACGTCGGTCATCCCCGCGCGGTGTAGCGTTGCGGCGGCGGTGAGGATGATGAAGTACATGATCGCGTTCGAGAAGAACATCCCGGCATTGACGTCGCGCGCCGCCCAGCGGAGCTCGCGATGCATCGATCGCCGCGGCCGGCCGACGAGACGATTGTAGAACGCGTCGTGCTCGGCGTTCTGCGCGGCCTGCCAGAAGAAGAGATACGGTGAGATCGTCGTGCCGAGGAGGGCGACGAACATCATCAGGAAGTCCTTCGACCAGGTCACGCGCGGAAGGAAGGTGCCGCGCAGCACGGCGCTGCCGCGCGGATGCGCGAGAATGCCGGCGAGGACGTAGCTGAAGAGCGCGATCGTGAGCCACTTGAGGATGCGCGTCATGCGCTCGTACGACGCGAACACGAGCAGTACGAGGATCAGCACCGTGAACGCCGGCACGAACCAGATCGACGGCCAGCCGGTGAGCAGCGCGGCGGCCGCGGCCATGCCACCGAGGTCCGCGGCGATGTTGACCGTGTTGCCGAAGAGCAGCAGCGCGCAGGCGAGCCAGAGCAGCCAGCGCGGGTAGTGTTGACGAAGGACGCTCCCCAAGCCGCGGTGCGCGACGATCCCGATGCGCGCGCACATCAGCTGGACCGCCGACATGAGCGGCAGGCTGATCAGCGCGACCCAGAGGAGTTGATACCCGAACGCGGCGCCGCCCTGCGAGTACGTGGCGATGCCGGACGGATCGTCGTCGGCGGCGCCGGTGATCAGCCCGGGGCCGAGCTCGCGCGCGCGCGAGCGGAGCCGCTGATGCGGCTTCAGCGATCGCGGGCGATAGGGACGAGGCGTGGATCGCCGATCGCTCGGCGGGGATGACGGGGCGACCTTGGGATCGGTCGAGTCTTCCATTCCGGTTGGGACGGGCAGGACGCGCGCCAGCGCGCAGCGAGGGACCTTCTGTCCAGCTCGAGATATCGACCCGGAGAGAAGATCCCTCGTTGCTGCGCTCCTCGGGATGCCGGCGCTCAGTGCATCGCCGCGACCTTCTTCTGGAGATCGGAGATCTCCTTCTTCTGCTGCGCGATCGACTTCGTCGCGAGCTGCTTCGTTTCACGCGTGAGCTGCGGAAGCATCTGCTCGGACATCCGCACGCACTCCTCGTGATGGGCGATGACCTGCTGGTAGAAGACGCGATCCGCGTCGCTGCCCGAGGCCGCGGCGACCGTGGCGATCATCTGCTGGTTGCTCGGCATCACCGTCGGGGTGATCGAGTCCTTGTACCGGGTCATCAGCATTCGCAGGACCTTCTGTTGTTCCGCGTGCTGCTCGGCGCGGATGTTCGCGGCGGTGGCCTTGCCCTTCGCATCGAGCCTGGGCATCGCGGAATCCGCCATGACGATGAGGCCCTGCTGACGATCGGCCCGCATCCGCAGGAATGCGTCGTTGCTGTCGCGCGGCGCGGAGCGATTCATCGGCTGCGCGCTCATGCCGGATGTCGCGCCCGGGCTCATCGCTCGGTGGCTCGTATCGACGGACGACGCCGGCAGATTCCCAGCCGCAGAGCCGGTGGTGCCGGCTGAGCTGTTACTGTTGCCGGAGCGTGAGCAGGAGGCAAGCGCGAAGAACGTCAGCGTCGCGGCGCTCAGCGCGATTCGGGGCACGGTGCGAGTCGGCATCTCGGACTCCCATGGCATGATCGACGGGGAAAACTTGGCGCGCAGCAATCATGCCGGTCCGGCGCGGCGGATTCAGCGAGCGGGTGCGGCGCTGTCGAGCGAGACCCAGGTGCCGTTTGGCCGCTGCCACTCGAAGTTCATGATCGGATGCACCTCCCAGAGCGTGACGCGGTTGCCCCGCACGTTCTCGGGATGCATCTGATCGAGCATCAGCCAGCCCGAGACGCGCACGGGCACCTGCAGCTCGACGAGCGCGGCGAGACGATCCTCGGTCCAGCCGGCGTGATTCACGCGCACGCGCGGCGTGAGCTCGATGACGACGGCGTCGCGCCTCTTTCCACCCGGCGTCTCGTTCAGCCACATGTGATAATCCTTGTGGCGCGCCTTGGTGGAGTAGCAGTTCGGCGGCTCGGGAATCTCGAGGCGATAGCCGGTGAGATATCCGTGCACGCGAACCGCCGAGCCTTCGTAGAGATTGACCGCGTCGCGCTCACGCTGCGTCCACTGATTGCGAAAACGATAGCCGACCTGTCGCGGCCACGGCAGCTTCGCGAGCACCGCAAATGGAACGTCGACGTAGTTGCCTTCGTCGACGCGGTTCTTGAGGCGATTCAGCGTGTAGTCGGGCTGCGCGCCCGAGTCGCCGCAGCCGTCGAACTCGGAATCGACCGGCGCGGGCTTAGGAGCTTCGCGCAACAGCTCGGCGCCCGCGGTCGATGTCTTGGTGATCGGAAAAAAGCCGCAGCCGGCGGCGGAGAGCGTCAGCGCGGAGAGCGCGAGGCACGGGAAGAGCTTCACGCCGGTGCAGCGGTGCAATCGGTGCGCCCGCTTGACTCACCTGCGACCGGCGGTATGTTATACGGGTAGGGGGTATAAGTATGCTTTCACGCCCGAACGAGGAGGACGAATGAAGGAAACGGTTTTGCTGGACATCGCCGGGATGTCGTGCGGACACTGCGTCGCCGCGGTGACGAAAGCGTTGCGCGGCGTCGACGGCATCGAGGTCGACAAGGTCGCGGTCGGCTCCGCGACGGTCAGCTTCGACCCGAGCGTTGTGTCTTCGGACACGATCGCGCAGGCGATCGAAGCACAGGGGTATACGGTCAGCGCGCCGCGGTAGTAGAACCGTTACGTAACCCGATAGGTTTCACCTCGATGACCATCCGCCGGCTGACCGGACTTCTGATCGCTGTACTGATGCTGCACCTGACGTTCGTCGGGGCGAGCGTCCGTTGCGCGCAGGGGAGCGAGCTGAGCGTCGGTGGTCATCATGCGAACGGCCACCACGCGGGGATGGTCTCCGAGACGTCTGCGAATGCGACGCAGACTCAGCCGCATCGCACTCCGGTTCAGGCGGAGTGCTGCCGAGCGATGATGGCGTGTGCGGTCACCGTCGCGCTCCGTGAAGAAGCGCCGTCGACTCACCAACGACTGCGCGATGACGCGATCATCGCGAGCCTGATGAGCGTGCCGCGGTCGCCGATCACCTCACCCGACCCGCCTCCACCGAAGGCCTGAGGTCCCGCCACGATTCGTGGTCACTTCCCGCGCATTCTCCTTTGCGCGGGCTCACGTGATGCTCGGCGTTGATGTCTGCGCGCCGAGCGTCGGGCCTCATACTTCGGATGATCGATGTATCACATGATGAAGGTGCGCTCGGTGCTCTCGCCTGCCGCGGGATGCGTCGCGCTGTTCGTGCTCGTCGCGCTCGCTGCGACTCCGCTCCGCGCTCAGCAGCCGGCCATGCCGGGGATGTCGATGCCCGGGATGTCGATGGTGCCGGAGCCGCTCGGCGTTTCGATGGATCGCGCCGGATCCGGGACGACGTGGATCCCTGACGCGGTCACTCTGCCCTCCAGGCATTTCATGGCCGGTGGATGGGACATGATGCTGCACGGCTTTGCGTTCGGGCAGTACGATGCGCAGGGGGGACCGCGCGGCGAGTCGCAGCTCGGATCGCTCAACTGGATGATGTTCATGGCGAGCCATGATCTGTTCGGCGGACGCATCCAGCCGCGGACGATGCTCAGCCTCGATCCGTGGACGGTGACGCCGCGCGGGTATCCGCTGCTGCTGCAAACCGGTGAGACGTACCATGGCGAGCCGCTACACGACCGGCAGCATCCGCACGACGCGTTCATGGAGCTCGGCGCGACGTACGAGCGGGCGATGACGAAGACGCTCGGCCTCGAGCTGTACGCGGCGCCGTCGGGTGAGCCGGCGTTGGGGCCGGTGGCGTTCATGCACCGTCCGTCGGCGATGGACAATCCCACGGCACCGCTTGGCCATCACTGGCAGGATGCGACGCACGTGTCGTTCGGCGTGCTGACCGCGGGGATCTTCACGCACACCTGGAAGCTCGAGGGCTCGCTGTTCAACGGCCGCGAGCCGGACGAGAATCGCTGGAACTTCGATCGGATCGTGCTCGACTCGTATTCGGGACGATTGATCGTCAACCCGGACTCGAGCTGGTCGTTGTCGGCGGCGTACGGATTCCTGAAGAGTCCGGAGTCGCACGATCCGGCGAATTCGGTGCATCGGATCACGGCGTCGGCGATGTATGGCAAACCGCTCGGCACGGCCGGGCAGTGGGCGACGTCGTTCGTGTATGGCGCGAACAAGTGGTCGACCGGTGCGCCGCTCTCGAACAGCGCGCTCGTCGAATCGGAAGCGATCCTCGATCGCAGGAACACCGTCTTCGGACGCGTCGAGCTCGTGCAGAAGACCGCGGAGGAGCTCGTGGTCGACGAGGCGCCGTTCAACTTCGCGCCGAATCGCGTGTTCGACGTCGGCGCCGCCACCGCCGGTTACATCCGTGAGGTCACGGGATTCTCCGGAGCGACGATCGGGCTCGGCGTGTCGGGGACGCTGAACGTCGTGCCGAGCGCCTTGAAGGCCGTGTACGGCTCGCGGACGCCGGTCGGCGGGCTGGTCTTCGTGCGCCTGCGTCCCACGTTCAAGCGCGGCGGGATGAGCGGCATGCACGACATGCACAAGATGGATCACTCCGGCGGGGGTGGAATGCCATGACACACATGCACGATGACCATGCGCACGGCGCGCATGGTCATCACGATGCACATGCTCAGCATCGGATGCACGACGAGCATGCCGCGCACGACAAGCATGCGGGGCACAGCGTCGAGATGTTCCGGAAGAAGTTCTGGGGCACGCTCGCGCTGAGCATCCCGACGCTGATCTGGGCGCCGATGCTCCAGCACTGGTTCCATTACTCGGCGCCGACCTTTCCCGGCGCGCGCTGGATCCCGGCGATCTTCGGCGCCGGGGTCTTCTTCTACGGCGGCTGGGTATTCATCGCCGGCGCGAAGCACGAGCTCGCGGATCGTCGCCCCGGGATGATGACGCTGATCGCG
>CBHWBX010000005.1:0-28239 GCA_966111935.1 uncultured Gemmatimonadaceae bacterium | reverse complement strand
AAGAAGGTCGGCGAAGGGTCGCCGCGCCGCGTGCTCGCCTGTGGCATCGACGAGAGCGGATATGCCGTCAGTCAGATTACCGATGACGGCTTCCTGCGCGTGCACATGAACGGCAACGGCGCGCATCCGGCGCTCTGGGATCAGTATCACGAAGGCCAGCGCGTGATCGTCTACGCCGTCGACCGTGCCAACCCGGGCCGCGCGCGCTTCGTGCCGGGCGTCGTCGCGACGCGCAGCAATCATCTCTGGCGTCGCCGCGTCAACGACGAGACGCCGGCGACGATCGAGAATCTCTGGATCGACGTCGGGGCGCGCTCGAAGGCGGAGGCCGAGCGGATGGGCATCGATCTCCTCGATCCCGTGGTGCGCGATTGGCCGGAATGGACGTTCGCCGACGTCGCCATGGGACCTGCCGTCGGCCGGCGTGCCGGCTGCGAGGCGATCGCGGCGGCCGCGGCATCGTCGTCGAAGCCGACGACCGGCGAGACGGTCTACATCATCTCGACGCAGAAGGGCTTCTCGTGGGCCGGGCTCACCGGCGCGCTCGCGCGACTCGGACGCGTCGACACGGTGTTCATGGTCGACCACTCGCTCGACGATCGAACGTCGGATTTGCATGCGATCAAGGCGCCGTGGCCGAACGTGCGCGGCGTCGACGTCGGCACGACGATCGGCATCGGTCTCCAGACGAGGTACATCGGCTTCGCCGAGTCGACGACGGAAAAGGATCTCACGACGCTGCATCGCGTCGTCGCGCGCGCCGCGGGACTCGCGGCGGAGTCCATCGCACCGTTGCCGGTGGCACATGGCTGGGTGGCCGCACCGCCGGTGATCGTGCGCGATTCACTGTCGCGCTACGCCGACATGATCAGCAAGCTCACCGACGTATACGCGGTATCCGGCTTCGAGCAGCCGATGCGCGACGCGATCCAGCCGCTCCTCCCGGCGTGGGCCCGTGAGAAGGTGACGGTCGACAGCATCGGCAACATGATCCTCGCGATGGGACCCGATCGCGATACGACGGTGTTCATCGCCCACATGGACGAGATCGGATTTCTCGTCCGCAACATTGCCGCCGACGGCACGGTCACCCTCGGCGCGCGCGGGACATTCTTCCCATACATGTGGGAAGGACAGCCGCTGTTGCTCCATCGCATGGACGACAAGATCCCGGCGCGCGACGGAAAGCTCGGCTGCGGCGCGTCGCGCGAGGGGCCGCTGCGCGGCGTGATTCTCCCCCGCGACGTCTCGAAGGATCGCAACCCGGAGAGCATCGTCGCGTGGTTCGGCATGACCGGCGCCGAGCTCCAGGCGAATGGCGTGCAGCTCGGTTCACCGGCGACCGGCTTCAAGTGCTCGGCGCGCTTCGGAGAGATGCGATTCGCGGCGCGCTCGATCGACGATCGCGCCGGCGTGACCTCACTGCTGCTCGCCCTCGACGAGATCGATCCGGCGAAGCTGGATCACAAAGTGATCTTCGTCTGGTCGGTGCGCGAAGAAGGCGGTCTCGAAGGCGCGAAAGCGCTCGCGCAGACGCTCGGTCCGTCGGTGCACCGCGTCCACGCGATCGACACGTTCGTCTCGTCGGACTCGCCGGTCGAGAGCCGGCGGTTTGCGTACGCGGCGATCGGACAGGGCGCGGTGGTGCGCGCGCTCGACAACTCGAGCGTCACGCCCCCCGACGAAGTCGATCGCGTGCTCAAGATCGCGCGTGCCGCCGGCATTCCCGCACAGGCGGGCATCACGAACGGCGGCAACGACGGATCGGAGTTCGCGCGAGTCGGCGCGATCAACGTCTCCGTCTCGTGGCCGCTGCGTTACAGCCATTCGCCCGCCGAACTGATGGACCTGCGCGACCTGCGCTCGCTGTCCCGCCTCGTCGCCGCGCTAGCCAAAGCACCAACCGCAGCACCGAAGCGCCCTCAGTAGCTCCTCGATTCCCGCTCCTCGATCCCCGATCCTATATATGCCTCGCGCTCTTCTTTCCGTCTCCGACAAAACCGGTCTCGTCGACTTCGCACGCGGCCTGGCCGAACTGGGATGGGAGCTCATCTCCACCGGCGGGACCGCGAAAGCGCTCCGCGACGCGGGCCTCAAGCCGCGCGACGTCAGCGACGTGACCGGCTTTCCCGAAATGATGGACGGTCGCGTGAAGACGCTCCATCCCGCGGTCCATGGCGGCCTGCTCGCGCGCCGCGATCTCCCCGAGCACATGCAGGCGCTCGCCGAGCACGACATCACGCCGATCGATCTCGTCGCGGTGAACCTCTATCCGTTCCGCGAGACGGTCGCGCGCAAGGGTGTCACGCCCGAGCAGGCGATCGAGAACATCGACATCGGCGGGCCGAGCATGCTCCGCTCGGCAGCGAAGAATTTCGACTCCGTCTGGGTGATCTGCGATCCGAGCGACTACACGCGCGTGCTCGCGTCGCTCCACGCGGACGACGAGGATCATGACCTGAAGCGCCTGCTCGCGCAGAAGGTCTACGCGCACACGGCGTCGTACGACGCCGCGATCGCGTCGTGGTTCGCGCAGCAGCGCGGCGAGAAGTTCCCGGAGACGATCGTCGTCTCGTTCGAGCGCGCGCAGGGGCTCCGCTATGGCGAAAACCCGAGCCAGGCGGCGGCGTTCTACACGGAGCGCCCCGGCGCGGGCCTCGCGGGCCTCGTCCAGCGCGGCGGCAAGGAGCTCTCGTTCAACAACCTGCTCGACCTCGAGGGCGCGCTGCTCGCCATCGATCCGTTCGGCACGAAGGACGCCGCGTGCGCGATCATCAAGCACACGACGCCCTGCGGCCTCGCCACGGGCGCGAACGCCGTCGACGCGTATCGCAAGGCGCTGGCGTGCGACCCGGTGTCGGCGTTCGGCTCGGTGATCGCGTTCAACGTCCCGGTCGATGACGCGACGGCCGACGTCGTGTCGGGACTCTTCGTCGAGTGCATCGTCGCGCCGAAGTTCAGCGACGGCGCCGTCGAGATCCTTGGCCGGAAGAAGAATCTCCGCGTACTCGAGGGCCAGGCGACGTGGGGCAACGGCACGAACAACCTGGATTACAAGCGCGTGCGCGGCGGTGTGCTCGTCCAGGAACGCGCGCCGACGCTGATCGATGACAAGGAATGGAAGGTCGTCACGAAGCGAAAGCCGACCGAGGAGGAGTATCGCGATCTCCTGTTCGCCTGGCGCGCCGTGGCGAGCGTGAAGTCGAACGCGATCGTCCTCTGCCGCGACGGCGCGACGATCGGCATCGGCGCCGGCCAGATGTCTCGCGTCGACGCCGCGTTCATGGCCGTGCACAAGGCGACGACCGCCGGCCACGATACGGCGGGATCCTCCCTGGGATCTGACGCCTTCTTCCCCTTCCGCGACGGGGTCGATCAGGCAGCCGAAGCCGGCGTCACGGCAATCGTGCAGCCCGGCGGCTCGGTGCGCGACGCCGAAGTGATCGCGGCGGCGGATGAACGCGGGATCGCGATGATCTTTACGGGGCAGCGGCAGTTTAGGCACTAGGCCGTGTAGCGCGCTTTGCGCGCGGAGGGCGATCGGCTTCACCGATCGCGGAGGGGCGGCCCAGGGCCGCGGAAGGGCCGGCGAAGCCGGCGGCCAGCGCGCCCGCGGCGCGCCCCTCCGCCGAACGCAGTGAGGCCCATCCGCGGACGCTAGTCCGCCCCTCCGCCGAACGCAGTGAGGCTCAGGCTGTCCAGTAGCACAAACCCTCCCCCTTCAGCATCTTTCACGTTCTGTCTTACCCCACCTCCGCCCCGCCTCATCGCGGGGCGGTTGTCGTAGCCCAATCTCCGGATCGCAATGGCGACCTCTCAGATCACCGAGCTGGACTACCGGCCCTCGTATCGCGCTGCCCTGGTGGTATCGCTCGCGACGCTGGTCCTCTATCTGATCACGCTCGCGCCCTCGACGGCCATGTGGGACACGAGCGAATACATCGCGGCGGCGTATACCCTCGGACTGCCGCACCCGCCGGGCAACCCGCTGTTCGTGATCATCGGACGCGTGTTCTCCATCCTGCCGATCGCGACTACCGTCGCCGTCCGCATCAACGTGCTCGCCGCCATCTGTAGCGCGGTATCGGCCGGTATGTGGTTCCTCGTCACCGAGCGCGTGCTCGTCGGCTGGTTCACCGAGCGCTGGCAGCGCATCCTTGGCGGCGCGCTCGCGGCGTTGATCGGCGCGACGGCGTTCACCGTCTGGAACCAGTCGGTCGTGAACGAGAAGGTCTACACCGTCTCGCTCGTCGGCCTCGCCGTGATCTCGTGGCTGATGATCCGCTGGTCCGATGATCCGGACGGTCGCAAGGCCGATCGCATCCTCGTGCTCGTCGCCTATCTGTGCGGTCTCGGCTACGCCAACCACATGGCCGGCATGCTCGCCGCGCCGGCGGTGGGCCTCGCGGTGCTCGTGCGTCGTCCGCGGACCATCCTCCGCTGGAAGCTCCTTCTCGCGTGCGTGGCCGCGATCGTGCTCGGTCTGACGCCGTTCGCGACGCAGCCGATCCGCGCCGCCCACTTCCCGGCGATCAACGAAGGCGAGCCGACCGCCTGCCGCACCGACATCAGCGCGGCGTGCACGTTCAATCGCGGCACGTACGACGCGTTCATGTACAACTTCAACCGCGGCCAGTACGGCAAGCCGGACCTGAGCGAGCGCCAGGCCTCGTTCGGCGAGCAGATCGGCATGTGGTGGATGTACTTCAAGTGGCAGTGGATCCGCGACGCTCACGACCAGCACCAGTTCCTCCAGGCGCTGTTCGCGGCCGCGTATCTCGTGCTCGGACTCTTCGGCGGCTACGTGCACTTCAAGCGCGACCGACGAAGCTTCTGGTACTTCGGGGCATTGATGTTCACGATGACCCTGCTGCTGATCTACTACCTGAACTTCAAGCTCGGCGCGTCGCAGGACCCGAACTCGCCGAACCCGCATGAAGTCCGCGACCGAGACTACTTCTTCCTCTGGAGCTTCTCGGCGTGGGGCGTCTGGGCGGCGCTCGGCCTGCTGTTCGTGTGGGAGTCGATCGCGTCGCTGATCGGCAGTGAGACGGTGAAGGTCGGCCGCGACACCGTGCAGCAGCCGACGGAAGGCTCGTGGCGCTACAGCTCCCCGATCCTGCTCGTCGCGATCGTGCCGCTGTTCGCGAACTGGCACTGGGCGTCGCGCGCCGGCCATCGCGACACGGCCGATTTCGCGAAGGACATGCTGAACTCCGTCGAGCCGTACGGCGTGCTCGTGACCGTCGGCGACAACGACACCTTCCCGCTCTGGTACGCGCAGGAAGTCGAGGGCGTGCGCCGCGATGTCATCGTCGCCAACACGTCGCTGCTCAACACCGATTGGTACGTGCGACAGATCATCCGTCGCCCGCAGTACGACTACGACGCCGCGAAAGGGCCGGCGATCTACCGCAATCAGCAGTGGGTCAAGCCGAAGGGCACGCCGATCCACATGACGATGCTCGAGGCGGATTCGGTGCCGGCGTACTACCCGCTCCAGTCGCCGATGAGCTTCACGTCGGGCAATCTCCACGCGACGATCAACCCGCAGAATCTCGATCACGGCGTGCTGCAGCGCGCCGACCTCTTCGTCCTGCGCATGATCCAGGACGCGTGGCCCGAGCGCCCGATCTACTTCGCACGCACCTCGGGCTCGTATCCGAAGCAGCTCGGTCTCGGCGAGAACACGCTGACCCAGGGGCTGGCGATGAAGCTGATCATGCCGCCGACGCAGGGCACGACGAAGGACACCATCTTCGTCCAGGGCGACGGCTGGCTCGACGTCGCGCGCAGCCACGCGCTGTGGAACGACGTCTTCCTCGGACCACAGTCGGTGATCAACACCGGCGACTGGATCGACCGTCCGTCGGTCGGCATCCCGTACCTCTACGTCGCGACCGGTGTCGAGCTCGCGGAGGCGCTGCGCGGCCAGGGACGACAGGCCGAGGCATCGAAGGTCTTCACCACGGCGAAGCAGATCGCGCACGTCGTCCGTCTCGACGACCTCCTCCGCGCCGCCGAGCAGGAGTTCAACACGCCGATCAGCGACTCGGCACGGCGCCAAGAGGTCCCCGCTCCGGCCCCGGCGAAGACCGATTCGACGAGCAAGCCGGGCGCGAAGAAGAAGTAATCGGCGTCATCCTGAGCGCAGCGAAGGACCCCTTTCACTGAGGAAATCTCCTCGGCGAGAGGGGTCCTTCGTCGCTTCGCTCCTCAGGATGACACGCGCTCGAGCACCGCCGCGATCCCCTGCCCGCCGGCGATGCACAGCGTCACGACCGCCGTCGCCAGACCTCGGCGTTCGAGCTCGTCGAGCACGGTGCCGACGAGAATCGCGCCGGTCGCGCCGAGCGGATGGCCGAGCGCGATCGCGCCGCCGTTGACGTTCACGCGCTCGGGGTCGAGGCCGAGATCGCGGATCGTCTTGAGCGGCACCGTCGCGAAGGCCTCGTTGATCTCCCAGAGATCGATGTCGCTCACCGACATGCCCGCGCTCGCGAGCGCCTTGCGCGACGCCGGCGTCGGCGCGGTGAGCATGAGGATCGGATCGGAGCCGGCGGTCGCCATCGCCCGCAAACGCGCGCGCGGACGCCAGCCGTTCGCGCGCGCATATTCGTCCGACGTCACGAGCAGCGCCGCCGCGCCGTCGGCGATGCCGCTCGAGTTGCCGGCGGTGTGCACGTGGTCAATGTGATCCGCGGTCGCGCCGGCGTGGCGGATGCGCGGCTCCTCCTCGCTGTCCGGCAGACGCTCGCGAATCTGCCGCAGCGCGATCGCGTCGACGCCGTCGGCGCCGATCGCCGCGAACGATGCGGGTAGCGATGCAAGACCGTCGGCCGTCGTCGGACGCGGAAACTCCTCACGGTCGAGCAGCAGCGCGCCGTTCTCCGGATCGCGCACCGGCACGAGGCTGCGCGCGAAGCGGCACTCGGCCATCGCGATCGCCGCCCGTCGCTGCGACTCGAGCGCGAACGCGTCGACGTCGGCGCGTGAGAACCCTTCGAGCGTCGCGATCAGATCGGCGCTGATCCCCTGCGGCACCTGCTGAAGCCGCGCGCGCAGATGCGCGTTGCGGCCATCGCCGACCCCGCCCCCCTTCGGCGCGGTCTCACCGCGGGGGATCGTCGCACCGTCCGTGCCCATCGGCACGCGCGACATGCTCTCGACGCCGCCGGCAACGACGACGTCCTGCGCCCCCGTCATCACACCCCTCGCCGCGAAGTGCAGCGCCTGTAACCCCGATCCGCACGCGCGCGTGAGCGTCGTCGCGGTGGTCGTCGCCGGCCATCCGGCGCTGAGCATCGCGTGACGCGCGATGTTCGCGCCCTGTTCGTCGACCTGCGAGACGCAGCCGAACACGAGGTCGTCTACCTCGCGCGGCTCGAGTCCCGTGCGCTCGGCGAGCGCGCGGATCGTCTGCGCGACGAGCTCCTGCGGGTGCACGTCGGCGAGCGCGCCGGGCTTGCTCGTACCCAGGGGACGTCCACGCCCGCGCGGTGTGCGCACGGCGTCGACGATGACGGTGTCGCGACCGAAGAGCGGTCTCGATGATCTGGTCATGATAGTGGCTTTCCGGAGCTCGTGAGATGACGCGTCAGGTGCTCCGCGGCCTGGCGCACGTAGCGTGAATCGTCGTAGAGCTTCGAGAGCATCACCGCGCCTTCCATCGTCGCGATGAACAGCTCCGCTTCGGCATGCGCGTTCGTCGTCGCCGGCAGCTCGCCGTAAGTGACCGCGTCCTCGAAGGTGCGACGCGCGAAGTCGATCAACCGAGCCATGTTCTCGCGCGTCCGCTCGCGAAGCGCCGCGTGCGCCTCGCTCGCGCCGTCGTCGCTCTCGATCGCCGTGTTGAGCAGCGGACACCCGCCGGGCAGCACCGGGTCGATGACGACGCTGGCGAGTGCATGCGCGAGCGCCGAGAGTCGTCGCACCGGGCTCGCTTCCGGATTCACGAACGAGCGAATCCGATCGCGATGCAGCGCCATCGCATGGTCGAACGCGGCGAGGGCCAGCGCGTCCTTGCTCTCGAAGTGCCGATAGATCCCGCCCTTCTCGAGCCCCGCCGCGGCCATGAGATCACTCATGCTCGCACCGACGTAGCCGCGCTGGTTGAACAGCGGCGCCGCGATCGCGACGATGCGCTCGCGGGTCCGCGAACCCTTGGTTTCCGAAGGAGTTTTCGACGATGTGGGGGGCATGTCTGAAATAAAGAGACCGATCGGTCTCTTTTCAAGCCCGTTGGCGGATCGACACGGGAACTTGTTATGTTTCAATCCGTTGCGGCACACCCGCGACCGTAGGAGCGCTGGCAGAATGGCTATTGCACCGGTCTTGAAAACCGGCGCCCGAAAGGGCTTGGGGGTTCGAGTCCCTCGCGCTCCGCTTCCCCACCCGCGTCGTTAACGGTCCTGTCGCCTGCAGCGTAGAACTGGTGCACATTCTCCCACCTTCTCGCATCCGCAGGAGTCTCACCATGAATCGTCGCATTCTCTTCGTTGCGGCCTTCATCGCGCTGCCGACCGTCGCGACGGCGCAGCGCACCCGCAGCCAGGCCACCAAGCACGAATCGGCGTTCAAGGACGACGAAGGCATGCCGAGCGGTCCGTCGCTCCGCGCGCGCGACGTCGAGGACCTGAGCCCGATCAAGCTGCTCATCGACAAGCGCAAGGACCTCAAGCTCAACGACGCGCAGGTCGATGGCCTCAAGAAGAGCGAGGGCCCGCTCAAGGAAAAGAACGCGCCGCTGCTCAAGAGCGTCGATTCACTCGTCCGCGAGATGAAGCCGCCGATGAACCGCACCGCTGAGTCGGATGCCCGCATCCGCGACGCGCGCGTCGGCCTGCACACGGTCCTCGCGAGCATCCAGGACAACTACGACGCCGCGTCGAAGGAAGTCGTCGCGACGTTCGATGCCGATCAGCAGACGAAGGCGAACGAGCTGCTCGGCAAGCTGAAGGAAGAGGGCGACAAGAAGGTCCGCGAAAAGCTCGGCGGCAGAAACTAGAAGCGGCACGGGATACGAGGCACGGGATACGAGGCACGGGATACGAGGAACGGGATACGCGCAAGGGGATACGAGTACGGGGGCAGGGGATCTACACTTAACACCCGGGGCCCGGTCCCTCGCCTCTCGTACCTCCTCCCGATCCCCGCTCCCCGCTCCCCGCTCCCCTACCGGTATCCCGCCGCCTGCATCGCGAACAGCTCCGCGTACAGGCCGCCGCTCTTCACGAGTGCGTCGTGCGTCCCCTGCTCGACGATCTCGCCGCGCTCGAGCACGATGATGCGATCGGCCATCCGCACGGTCGAGACGCGGTGCGAGATCACCACCGCCATCCGTCCCGCCATCAGCTGGTTGAAGCGCACGAAGACGTCGTACTCGGCGCGCGCGTCGCGCGCCGCCGTCGGCTCGTCGAGAATCAGTACCTGCGCGTCACGCATGTAGGCGCGTGCGAGCGCGACCTTCTGCCATTCGCCCCCCGACAGATCCACGCCCTCGCTGAAGCGACGACCGAGCATCTGCCGGTACGAGCCCTTGAGCCGCGGCAGCAGCGACGCGGCGAGTGATTTCTCCGCGGCAACGGCGATCGATCCCGGGACCGCGTCGGTCGGCGGCTGCTCAGCGTCGAGATAGCCGCGCACCGCATCGACCTCGCCGACGCCGATGTTCTCGTCGAAGCGCATGTCGTAGCGCACGAAATCCTGAAAGATCACGCCGATCGCCCGGCGCACGTCGGCGAGATCGTAGTCGCGCAGATCGACGCCGTCGAGCAGGATGCGTCCCTCGCTCGCGTCGTACAGTCGCGCGAGCAGCTTCGTCAACGTCGTCTTTCCCGCGCCATTCTCTCCGACGAGCGCAACGCGCTCGCCCGGACGCAGCGTGAACGAGAGGTGCCGCACCGCCCACCGGTCGCTCCCCGGATAACGGAAGCCGACGTCCTGAAACTCGAACCCCTGCTTGATCGGCCGCGGGACCGGGATCGCATTCGGACGATTGGCGATCGTCGGCTGCATGTCGAAGAAGTCGAACAGGTCCTTGAGGTAGAGCGCCTGTTCGTAGATGCTGCTCGCCGAGAGCAGGAGCTGCTGGATGATGTCCCGGCTCTGCCGGAACGACGCGGCGAGGAAGGTCAGCATGCCGATCGTGATCAGCCCTTCGACGGTGCGCGCGAGCACGATCAGATACGCGCCGTAGTAGCCGAGGGTGCCAAGGAGCGACAGCCCCGAGCTCACGAAGGCGCGCTTCACGGCGAGCCCCTTGTTCTCGTCGTAGAAACGGTCGGCGAGCGTGCGATAGCGCTCGATCAGCCAGGGCGCCAGCCCGAAGAGCTGGACTTCCTTCGCCGCCTCGGCGCGCGCGCCCACATTGCGCACGCAGTCGAGCTGCCGGCGCGCCGGCGTGCGGCGGAACATCAACGAGTAGCTGAGCGCCGCGAAGTGCGTCTCGCCCAGGAAGCTCGGGAACACCGCGAGCGCGAGGAGCACGAGGAGCCACGGCACCTGCGCGGCGAGGGCGACGCTCAACGAGATGAGCGTCAGCAAACTCTGACCGATGCCCAGCAGTTGCGCGAGCAGCGCGACGCGTCCCGTCGTCCCCTGGCGCGCGCGCTCGAGGTGGTCGTAGAACTGCGGATCCTCGAACTGGTGCAGATCGAGCGTCGCGGCATGCTCCATGATCCGGATGCTGATCCGATTCGTGAACAGATCGGCGAGCAGTCCCTCGACGAGGTTCGACGCACGCGCGAGCAGCTCGCCGCCGACGACGATCGCCATCTCGATCGCGACGAGCACCCAGAGCTCGCGAGTCGGTCCGTGCGTCCGCGCGAGCATCACGACTTCGTCGATGATGAGCTTGGCGATCCAGAGCGTCGCGACCGGCACGACCGATCGCACGAAGCGAAGGATGATCATCGCGAGCGTGTAGCCCGGATGCGTCTGCCAGACGAGCCGAATGAGCCGCGGCACGAGACGCATCGCGGCGATGCGCTCGCGCAGTCGCGGTGGCGGCGCGTTCGGATCGCGCGGCCGTCCCATCATCGCCATCGGAATCGTCATACTCGTAGAATAAGGGCGGCACCAACGGCGAACCCCGCTCTTGTTCGCGCCATTCCCGGGGCGTAACGTGGGTCGTGCTCCGCCTCGCTACTGCCCTGCTCCTGGTCGCCACATCGATCGCCGGCGCACAGCGCCCGACGGTCGCGGTGCGCATCACCGTCGTCGACTCCTCGGGATCTCCGGTGTCCGGCGCCGACGTCGCGATCGTCCGCGGCATGAACGAGACGGCGGCGCACGCGGCGACGGACAACGCCGGGCGCGCGCTGCTCACCTTCGACCGCGGCGGCGATCCGAATCAGCTCGTCGTTCGCAAGATCGGCTTCGAGCGCGGCTACCGCTTCTTCTCGGCCGGCAGCGCCGACTCGCTCGCGTTCACGATTCCGCTGATGCGCGCGGTCGCGACGCTCGCGCCGGTGAGCGTCACCGCGAAGGAAGATCTCAAGCTCAAGTCATATCACCTCACCGCCGAGGACATCGAGAGCAGCGATCGCACGATCCTCGACGGCGCCGATCTCTTCAAGCTGCGGCCGGACATGATGTCGAGCCGCGGCGGGCCGAAGGCGTGCGAGGTGCCGTGGACGCCGCGCGACGGATGGATCGAGAGCGTGTGGATCAACGGGCAGCGAGTGAATCTCGCGCAGATCGATTCGACCGCCGTGTACGCGAAGCGCTTTCAGCTCGGTGTGAACTACGTGCCGCCTCCGCCGCCGTCGAACAAATTCGTCTTCGGCGGATCGAACGGCATCGTGACGCCGCCGCCGATGTTCCCGGTCTTCAGCCACATCGATTCGGCGATCGCGATCCTCTCGATGGTCCATCCCGAGCACATCGCCGAGGTGACCTACAAGGACTGCTTCGACACGTCGGTGGGGCTGAGCCACAGCGACCTCGCGATGTTCATCGCGCTCAAGCCCGGGATCGGGTTCGATCCCGGGCGCGGCACCTACGTCGTCGATCCGTTCAAGGCCGACGCGCCGAACACGCCGAGGCGGAGCGCGACTGCGCCTGCCCTTCCGCCGCATCGATTACGGCTCCTCGGGGTATTCGATCTCGAGGAAGGGATGCCGCTGGGCGGCGTCGCCGTCGTCGACTCGGCGTCCGGAACAACCGCGACGACGACCGCGACCGGAACCGTTTCGCTGGCCTTCCTGCCCGAAGGCCGGTCGACGCTCGTTCTCAAGCGCGACGGTTACACGGACACGACGCTGGCCGTGACGATCGCCCCCGGCGATACGATCCCGATCACCTTCGTCATGTCGCGGAAGCGCCCGCCGGAGACGGAATCCGCCAAGCTCTCGCGCAACGCGTACCCGGTGAGTTATATTGAGAATCTGTTGGGCGCTCGGAATTTCGAGCGGCAAGTTCAGGGGGGATGGCCGAGAGGCTGAAGGCGGCGGTTTGCTAAACCGTTATACGGTCAAAAGCCGTATCGAGGGTTCGAATCCCTCTCCTCCCGCTCCAGGGCCCGCGCTTTCCGAGCGCGGGCCCTGTTTCGTTTATCACTACATTTCGCCATGACCCATCGTCTGCGTTTCGCCCCCTCGCCGACCGGCTACCTGCACGTCGGCGGCGCGCGCACTGCGCTCTTCAACTGGCTCTACGTCAAGCACTACGGCGGCCAGTTCCTTCTCCGCGTCGAGGACACCGACAAGGCGCGCAGCACCGACGAGAGCACGCGCGCCATCTTCGAGGGCCTTCAGTGGCTCGGCCTGATGTGGGACGAGCCGGTGGTGTACCAGGGCGCGAATCTGCCGCGGCACCAGGCCGACGTGCAGCGGCTGCTCGAGTCGAACAAGGCGTACCGCTGCTTCTGCACCCAGGAGGAGCTCGACGCGCAGCGCAAGGACGCCGAGGCTCGGGGTGAGGCGTTCAAGTACGATCGCCGGTGCGACCGTCTGCCGGCCGAGGAGGTCCAGCGCCGCGTCGCCGCGGGGACGCCGTTCGTGGTGCGTTTCCGCATGCCCGAGGGCGAGACGTCGTGGGTCGACATGGTCCGCGGCCGGATCACTTTCCCGAACAAGGACATCGGCGAGGGCGATTTCATCGTTCTGCGCTCCGACGGGACCCCGATCTACAACCTCGCCGTCGTCTCCGACGACATCGCGATGGGGATCACGCTCGTGATGCGCGGCGACGACCACGTGTCGAACACGCCGAAGCAAATACTTCTTTACGAGGCGCTCGGCGCGGCACTGCCGGAGTTCGCGCATCTGCCGAACATTCATGGTCCCGACGGCAAGAAGCTGAGCAAGCGCCACGGCGCCACGGCGGTCGGCGATTATCAGCATCTCGGCATCCTTCCCCAGGCGATGCTGAACTTCATCGCGCTGCTCGGGTGGTCGCCGGGCAACGACATCGAGGTGATGACCGTACAACAGATGATCGATCTGTTTTCGAGCGATCACCTGTCGAAGAACGCCGCCGTATTCGACATGAAGAAGCTCGAATGGATGAACGGCCAGCACCTGGCGATGATGTCCGCCGAGGAGCTCGCGCCGGTCGTGGTACCGGCGCTCGTCGAGGCGGGCTACGCGTCCTCGGAGACGCTCGCGTCGAACCGCGAGTTCCTGTACGCGCTGATCGATCTGCTCAAGGTGCGTTCGCGCACGGTGGACGAGATCGTTCGTCAGGCGGCGCCGTATCTCAGCGAGACCGTGAGCTACGAGCCGGAAGCAGTGGCGAAGACCTGGAAGGATCGCGCGGCGTCGCGCGACGCGCTGGTGGCGGTGCGCGATGCGCTGGTCGCGGCCCCGAACTGGGACGGAGCCGAGCTCGAGCAGACGCTGCGTGCGCTGGCGGAGTCGAAGGGGCTCGGCGCCGGGAAGCTGTTCGCGCCGCTACGGGTGGCGCTGACCGGTCTGACGGCGAGTCCAGGGATTTTCGAAGTGTTGCATCTCCTCGGGCGCAATAGGTCTTTGAAGCGACTTGAGGACGCTGTGAGTTTCATCACATTAAACAACTGACGCGCGACGTTGCCGAGTAATGCACGGTACCGTACATTTTGGGGCGGAACGCTGATACGCCGGGCCCCGATCAGATTGATCTGAGCCCGGCGTATCTAATAAGAACGCCCGGGGGGCGCTACGGCGGATGTCGGAGCAACTCACGCAGCTCGAGAGACGGGTCTATCACTACATGATAGACTTTCTGGCTGAGAACACTTATCAGCCAAGCATCCGCGAAATTGCGCGGAAGTTTCGAATCAAATCGACCAAGACGGTCTCGGACCTCCTGCACGCCCTCGAGCGAAAGGGGTACATCGAGCGCGACGAGTCACGATCTCGCGGAGTCCGCTTGATCGGGTTCGCGGGAGGCGGGGCGACCCAGCCCATCCCGTATTACGGAAAGATCCACGCGGGTGAACCGGCGCTGCTCCCCGAGCATCGCAAAGGCTTCATCACGATGGACCGCCGGTTCCTGCCGAGCGAGGACGCGTTCTTCCTGAAGGTGAAGGGCGACAGCATGATCGGTCGCGGCATCCTCGACGGCGACTTCGTGATGGTCTCGCCCGCGGCCAAGCCGAAGGACGGTGACATCATCGCCGCTCGGCTCGGCGCAGAAGCGACCGTGAAGACGTTGCGTCACGAGGGGCTGACGGTCGTGCTCGAGCCGGCAAATCCGCTCGAGAAGACGATCACCGTCGGGCCGTCGGATGACTTCGCCGTGCTCGGCGTGGTCGCGGGCGTGTTCCGTCCCTTCTGGGAAGAGGAGCCGCAGCCGTCGCTCGCGGCGGACGATCTCCCTCTGTCCTGATGGGAAGAACGATCCCGGGATCAACCATGATCCCGGGATCGTTTTTTACTCTTGGCTGGTGCGGCGGTGTACGACAGCGCCAGTCGGGGCGAAGTGGAGTAGCAGCCCAACAGGCAGCCGTGTCGCCATGAGATAATTGCGAAGCTGACGCAGAGCGTGCTTCGACAGAACTTCAGTGGCCTTGAGTTCGACGACGACTTTGCCGTCGACGATGATGTCGAGGCGTTGGTGGGCTATGATCTCGCTTCGAAAGTAGACAGGAACTCTGACTTCCGTCGCAACCTTCAGATCATACGAGCGAAGCACCCGGACCAGCGCAGCACGGTAAACGCTCTCGAGAAAGCCAAAACCGAGCTCGTTGTAGACCTCGTGAAACGCCCCAATGACCGCATAGGTCAGATCGCCCGCGACGAATTCAGATGACATATCCCACGATCAGGGAAAATCCCAGGATCGTCGTCATCAAACGAGTTCATCTCTCGCCGCCAGGTTGCGTCCGACGCGGGTCTTAGGAGCTCGTTCCTGTCAGGGGACGACAGCGGGTCGTTTGGCCTCTTCGGCTTCCTTGCGCTCCTTCTCCTTGCGCTCGCGAATGCGGCGCACGGCGGCGCGGAAGTCGTCCTCGCTCAAGCCCTGAGCGTGGGTGTAGATGTCGTTCTGGATCCAGTTCGCGTTGCGCCCTTCGATGATCCGGCGGCCGTCGACGCCGCCATAGTTGAAGGGCAGCGCGGCAAGGATCGCGGACGGCAGCTTGAACTTGCCGAGGTAGATCCACGACGAGTCGACGCCGTACTTCTGGCCGTTCTTCTCGAACGTCCAGTCGCGCGGATCCTTGCCCCGGTGCGCCGCGGCCTCGATCTCCGCTTCGCGGTAGGCCATGTAGATCGCCTTCACGGCGCTGTCGTTCCGCTGCGCGACGCTGAGCGGCATGCGCAGGGTGTTCGGGCGGAGCTCGATGCGTGAGTCGGGGAGCGCCGGCTCGAGGCCGGTCGCGAGCCCGCCGCCGCCTCCATTACCGGTCCCTGTTCCCGTCCCGCCCGGCACGCCGGCCGCGGTCGGCGGCGGAATGGGCGGGAGCTCGCTCGGCGTGACACTCGGCGCGAGGAGCGGCGCCGGCGCTTCAGCCTTCTTTGGTTTGACGGTCTTCTTGGGTGCGGCGCCCGGTTCGCCGGCGGCACCGCCGCCGGCCTGCACCCGCACGTACTGAATTCGTTCAGGCGGAGTGACGTCGCGCGGTCGGAAAAGCGACGCGATCGGGTAGGTGAAGGTGATCGACGCGATGAGCGCGATCACCACCACGTGCACGCCGATCGACAGCAGAACCGAGCCCTTCTGGTTCTGGCGCTTTTCGAACGCGAGCTTCATCCGATACCTGCTCCGACGGTGGCCCCGCCGGTCATGGCCGCAAGGACGCGGCCCGCGCGTGTCGCGGCTTCAGCGATCCGCGCCGGGGAGGTGATGAACGAGATGCGGAAGAACCCTTCGCCACCCGCGCCGAAGCCCGAGCCCGGCATGACGACGACGCCTTCGTCCTCGAGCAGCCGGTCGGCGAACGCGGCGCTGGAGACGCCCTCGGGAAGCGGAATCCACAGGTACATCGTCGCGCGCGGCGTCTCGCAGGCAAAGCCGTGCGCGTTGAACGCGGCGACCGCGGCGTCGCGACGCTCCTTGAACGTCTCGACGTTACCGGGGACGAACTCGTCGTAGCTCTGGAGCGCGGCGACGCCGGCGGCCTGGACGGCCATGAACTGCCCGGTGTCGGTGTACGCCTTCACCGTCGCGAGCACCGACGCGATCTCCGGCGCGGCGACGGCCCAGCCGCAGCGCCAGCCGGTCATGTTGTACGTCTTGCTGAGCGAGTGGAACTCGATCGCGACGTCACGGGCACCGTCGATCTCGAAGATGCTCGGCGGAACGTAGCCGTCGAAGGCGAGCTCCGAGTAGGCGTTGTCGTAGACGAGCAGGATGTCGAGCTCGCGGCAGCGGCGGACGACCTTCTCGAGGTAGTCGCGCGGCGCGACGGCGGCGGTCGGGTTATTGGGATAGTTTAAATAGAGAATTCTCGTCCGATGCAGCGTCTCGGACGGGATCTCGTCGAGGTCGAGCAGGAAGTTCGTGCGCGGGCGCAGCGCGTACCGATACGGCTCGCCGCTGGCGAGCAGCGTCCCGCCCTGGTAGGCGTTGTACCCCGGCTCGGGGATGATCCCGACGCGTCCCGGCTCGAGATAGGCGAGCGCGAGGTGCGAGATGCCTTCCTTCGAGCCGATGAGCGGCACGACTTCCTTGAGCGGATCGAACTTGAGCCCGAACCGCTTTTCCATCCACGCGGACACGGCTTCGCGGTACGGGACGTACCCGAGCCCGAAGCCGTAGCGGTTCATCGCCGGCTTGTGGACCGCATTGGCGATCGCCTCGAGCGCCGCCGGGGGCGGCGCCAGATCCGCGTCGCCCGCCCCGAGATCGATGACGTCGACCCCGCGCGCCAGGAGAGCCCGCTTCTTCTGCGGGATCGAGGCGAGCGGGTACTCGGGTAACGTCTGAAAGCGACCAGCGAGCTTGGGCACTAGGCGGTCTTCTCGGCGACAACGGGGTTCTTCACGCGGCTGTATCCCACGATCTCTACTTCTACCTCATCGCCCGGCGATAGTTTCGACACGCCCGCCGGGGTGCCCGTGCAGACGAGGTCGCCCGGCTCAAGCGTCATGAACTGGGAGATGTACGAGAGGACGGTCGGGATCGAGAAGACCATGTCCGAGCCCTTCGCGCGCTGCTTGACCTCGCCGTTCACGCGGGTGATGACCTCGATGTTCGAGAAGTCGGCGGGGGGCTCGACCGGGTCGCCGACCGGACAGAACGTGTCGAATCCCTTGCCGCGCGTCCACTGCGGCTCGCTGCGCTGAAGGTCGCGGGCGGTGACGTCGTTCACCGCGATGATCGACTGGACGGCGCCCTGCGCCTCTTCCGGCGTCGCGCGGCGGAGGCGCTTGCCGACGATCACGCCGATCTCGCCTTCATGCTCGACATGACCGGTCTCCGGCGGCAACACCACGGACTGGCCGCTGGTGATCATGCTCGAGATGGGCTTTTGAAAAATTAGCGGCTCTTTCGGGACGGCCCCGCCCATCTCCTTCGCGTGATCCACGTAGTTCTTGCCGACGCAGACGATCTTTCCAGGACGAATCATGGTCGAGTGCAGGTTGGTGTGGGGGAGGAGATGGAGCCCGGCCGCGGTCAGCCGCCGGGCTCCTCGTAGAAACTACGCACATCGGGGAGCAAAGCGCTCCACTTGTTCACGAGTCGGCGCGCCGGCGGCAACCCCTCGATCAGCCCTCGTCCGTAATTCTTTGTGACGACACGCGGATCGGCGATGACCACGACGCCGCGGTCGGTTCCGGTACGGACGAGCCGGCCGAAGCCCTGCTTGAGGCGCAGCGCCGCATGGGGGAGCATGTACTCCTTGAACGAATCGCCCCCGCGCGCCTCGATCGCCTCGCAGTGCGCCGCCGTGACGGGCTCGGTCGGGACGCGGAAAGGGAGCTTCGCGATGAGCAGCGCCCGGAGCGCGTCACCCGGGACGTCCACGCCTTCCCAGAACGACGCCGTGCCGATGAGGATCGCGGCGCCCGATTCGCGGAAGCGCGCGAGCAGCGCGTCGCGCGTCTCATCGCCATGGACGAGCAGCGGCCAGCGGCGGTCGGCGCCGCGTGCGCGCAGCTCGGCGGCCATGGCGCGCACGTCGCGATGGCTGGTGAAGAGCACGAACATCCCGCCGTTCGACGATTCGGCGACGTCCATCGCGATGCGCGTGACGGCGTTGAAGTGCCCAGTCGCGTTGACGTTCGGCGGCGGGACGTCCGTCGGGATCGCGAGGATCGCCTGTTCGCGATACTTGAACGGCGAGGGAAACATCCCGGTGCGCGGCTCGAGCTCGGGATCGTCGAGGCCGAGTCGCGAGGTGAGGAAGTCGAAACGGCCGTCGGTCGCGAGGGTGGCGCTGGTGATGACGGTGGTCTTCGCGCGCTTGAACAGATCTTCCCGCAGGATCGGCGCGAGGTCGAGCGGAACCGTCGACACGCTCACGGCGCGATCGCGTCCCTTCACTTCGATCCACCGAACGTCGGTGTTGCCGCTGCCGGGATTCAGCGCGCGACGCAGTCCGTCGCCTGCCGCCTGAAGGCGGCGCGCCACCGAGCGCATCTCGTTGAGAAGCGGCATCACCGATTCCTCGACGCCCTTCCCGCTCTCGAGACGCTCGCGCACGAGCTCGAGGCCGTCGGCGAGCATGTCGATCTCTCCGACGGTGTCCTGCAGCGCGACGCGGAGCCCGGCGTTCCAGACCGGATGGTGCGCGAAGTCGTCGGTGAGACGGAGCACCGCTTCCCCGCTCTCACGCAGCAGCGTCTCGAGCAGATCGAACAGCATCGCGGCCTTCTCGCGCACGGCGTGCACCGCCGGCGACAGGCGTGAGCCGACGAGATCGAGGCTCGCGGTGCTGAGCAGATCGTTCGACGTCGAGAGGCGCATGATCAGCGCGCTCAACAGACCTTTGCCGCGACGGTCGAGTCGATTGAACAGACGCTGCAGCGAGCGGCGGGAGACCGTCGCGCCGAGGTGCGTCGCGGCGGCATCCTCGAGGTGGTGTCCCTCGTCGACGACGAGGCGCGTGTAAGCGGGAAGCACCGCGGCCTCACCCCAGTTCCCCGAGACGCGCCGCACGGCGAGATCGGAGAGCAGCAGGTGGTGGTTGACGACGATGACGTCCGCCTGCGCCGCTTCCTTGCGCGCCTTGAAGAGGAAGCATTTCTCGTAGACCGGACACCGTGCGCGCTGGCAGAGGTCCGGCTCGGCGGCAACCTCGTCCCACACTTCGGCGCGCGGCGTGATCGTGAGATCGGCGAGCGAGCCGTCGCGCGTCCGCTCGCTCCACTGATGGATCGCGTCGATCTCCGACTGCATCCCGTCTTCGAACAGCGCGTTGCCCGACGAGCGCGCCTGCTCGAGACGCACGAGGCACAGGTAGTTGCGCCATCCCTTGAGCAGCGCGAAGCGAACTTTCTGGTCGGTGAGCGCGCGTGCGAGGAACGGCAGGTCTTTCCCGACGAGCTGCTCCTGAAGGTTGATCGTGTTCGTCGACACGATCGTGCGCTCGTTGTTCGCGGCCGCCCAGCGAAGCGCGGGGACGAGGTAGCCAAGCGACTTGCCGACGCCGGTGCCCGCCTCGAGCAGGCCGACGCCGCCGGTGTTGTACAGCTTCGCGATCTCGACGGCCATCGCGCGCTGGCTCGGCCGGTCCTCGTAGCGATTGTGGATGCTCGCGATCGCGCCGTTCGGCCCGAGATCGGTGTCGATCGACGAGAACTCGAGGCCGGCATGCTCCATCGTCGTGGGCACTTCGACGACGACGTAGAGCTCGGTCGCCTCGTTGTTGACGATGCCGAATCCGATGCCGTCGTCATGAAGGCGCGACGCGACGGCGAGGTCGGGATTGGAGGGCTCGAGCAGTCCCGACGGGTGATTGTGCACGAGCATCTCGCCGCGGCTGGCGAAGCCGGGCAGCGCGAGCACACTCACCGCGTCCCCTCGCGCGACGACGCGGGCGGTCTGCACCACGCCCTGCTCGTCGACACCACACGCGAAGCACACTTCGCGTCCACCGGCCATGCGGATCGCCGCCCGAATGGCGGTCGCCGCCTTCGAGCTCAGCCGTGTAGCTGGATCGGAAGCGACGGTGGGAGGCATACCCGAAAATTAACCAAAAAGTACGGCGCTGTCAGCGAGTCGGGCGAAGACGGACCATACCTGCGGGGAGCTCGCCCGGAAAATCTCGAGGGGTTAGGGGCTCGGGGCGAGGGGCCAGGAACTACTGAGGGCGATACGCTAACCCCGCACTGTTCCTGGCCCCTGATCCCTTCCCCCCAAACCCCTCGTCGAGCGGTCCGGTATTACGGCCCTACGTCCTCAGCCCGTCGACGAAACCCAACCCACCCCTCACGTCTTGAGCGGCTTCTTCTTCGCGGCCGGGAACAGGACGTTGTTCAGGATCAGGCGGTATCCCGGCGAGTTCTTGAACAGCGACAGATCCGTCGGCGGATTGCCGATCGCGTGTTGCGGGTCTTCGGGATCGTGGCCGCCGTAATACGTCCACGTGCCCTTTCCGTAGTCGCCGTGCACGTACTTCACCCACGGTGCGCCCTCTTCATTCGCGAGCACGACGTCGCCCGGCTTGAGCACCGCCTTGCTGAAGCTCGTCGTGACGCCGTAGAAGTCGTTGACGACGGCGCGATGGTTCTGCACGAGCATCGACGGCACCGGGTCGAACTTCGCCGAGAAGTTGAAGAGCGTGAACGTCCCGAGCGGCTGGCGACGTCCCGGCACATTGACCTGATGCCCGTCGATGTCGCTCATCGAGTTCACGAACGGCGACTGCTCCAGGTGCGCGTCGCGGAACGCCAGCGTGCGCTTCCAATCCATCTTGCGATCGGCGTCGGGATCCATCGGTGAACCGTCGATGAACGCCTGCGCGATGTCGACGTTGCGGCCGGCGATGGCCAGCTCGAGCGTCTCGGTCGCGCCGCACATCGCGAACAGGAATCCGCCGCGGTCGACGAACTCGCGAATCTTTTCAGCGACGTCCTTCTTGAGCGCCGGCATGTTCGGGAAGCCGAGTCGCGTCGCTTCGGCCGTGTTCTTCTGCAGAAGGTCGATGAACCAGGGCGCGTCGCGGTAGCTCAGGTAGAACTTGTTGAGCTGGCCGGTGAAGTCCTCGTGGTGCAGGTGCACCCAGTCGTACTTCGACAGCTCCCCCTTCTCCACCTCGTCGTCGTAGATCGACGTGTAGTCGATGCCCGCGTACTTGAGCGCGAGCGTGACGGCGTCGTCCCACGGGAGCGCTTCCGCCGGCGTGTAGACGGCGATCTTCGGCGCCTTTTCGAGCGGCACCGACTCCATGTTGTTCGCGGCGATCTCGCCGCGAATCTGCGCGAGTCGCGCGTTGTCCACGGTCTCGAGCGTGATGCCGTCGAGCCCCGCACGGCGGCGGATCTCCGGCGTGTCGCCGAGCAGGAACGAGCCGCCGCGATAGTTCAGCAGCCATTCGGCGGACGTGCCGGCCTTGATCGCCGTGTAGGTGAGACCGTAGGCCTTGAGGTGATTCTGCTGCGCGTCGTCCATCGGAACGAGCACGCGCTGCGCCCGCAGCGCGAGCAGCGGCAGCAGGACGAAGAGCAACGCGGCGGCGAGCGCCGCACGAGATTTGGCGAACATCAGAAACCCGGCGGAATGGCGCTCTTCGCGAGCTCGAGCTCACGCCGAGCCTGCGGAACGAGCGCGCTTTGCGGATAAGCGAGGATCATGTGCTCGAGGTGCGTCGCGGCATTCGCCGCATCGCCCTTCTTGCGAAGGATGCGCGCCCACTCGAGCTCGGACTGCGGCGCTTCGGGCGTGTCCGTCTCCGTCTCGACGATGCGCTTCCAGAGCGCGATCGCGTCGGCGTCGTTGCCGCGCAGCGCGTCGATCTGCGCGGCGGTGAAGAGCAGAATGGACCGGGCCGCGGGCGTGCGCTCGGCGGCGTCGACGAACTGCGTCGCCGCACCGGCGCTGTCGCCGCGCGCGAGGGCAAGAAACGCCTTTCCGATCGCCGGCGCCGAATCGGCGCGGATGCGCGCGACGACGCCAAGCGCGAGCGCGAGCTCCGGCGAGCTCTCGGTTCCCGTGCGCAGCAGGCCGCGCGCGGTCTTGAGATTTCCTTCATAGAGCGCCAGCCACCCCGCGGCGTCGCTCGAGTCGCCTTCGGCACCGGTGGTCGCGAGCGAGGCACGCGCGCGATTCATGTCGCCCGTGCGGACCCACCCCCAGGCGATCGTCCGGACGAGCGAATTGTGCGCACCGGGCGAGAGGAATCGATCGTAGGCCGCGACGAGCTTCTCGGCCTCGGCCGGCCGGCCGAGCGCGGCGAGGGCGCGCGCGTGCAACGGGATGTACGAGCGTGCGATCAGTGCCGAATCGCCGCGAGCGTCGCTGAGCGGTGCGAGACGCAGCGCCGCCGCGGCATCGCCGGCATTCATCGCCGCGGTCGCGGCGCGCAGCGCAACGTCGGGCGACCGCTTCCAGCGCAGCGCCGATTCGAGCGCTGCGCGCGCGAGCGTCCAGCGCTCCTCCGCTTCGGCACGCTGTGCGAAGTCGGCCCACGCCGACGCCGAGGTGCTGTCGGGCGGGAGCGCCTTGAGCGCATTCCACCCGTCAGCCGGCGAGCCCCAGGTCATCTCGAGATCGGCGAGCGCGCGACGCGACGGAACCTCGATCGGCATCGCGAGGAAGATCTGGCGAATCTGCGGGCGCGTCGACTGCGGCGTGGGCGCAAGCGCATAGGCCGCGGCCTGCTCGAGGTAGTCGGCAGTCAGCAGCGCCTGCCGCCATGCCTGCGCGGACTCGACCCACTGTCCCTGCGCGGCCCGCGCCTGGGCGATCTCGAACTGGAGATCCTTGGTCGTGCCGAGCGCCTGGCGTGCGCGCGCGATCACGCTGTCGGCGGACGCGGCGCGATTGCGCTCGAGCAGGAGACGCGCGTATTCCCGATACGGCGTCGCGCTGTTCGGCAGATCGTGCGTCCAGCGATCGAACACTGCGCGCAGCTGCGTCTCGCGGCCGAGCGACTGGAGCGTGCGGAGCTGCACCGTCCGGAAGGTCTCTTCCTTCGGATTCGCGTTGATGAGCGTATCGAGCGGCGCGACGAGCGAATCGGCCCATCCGAGCTCGGCGTACACGCGCTCGAGACCGAGCAACGCGTTCGCGGCGGCGGGCGAATGCAGGGCGGCGCGGAAGAGCGGCGCGGCCTCGCGGTACTTCCCCGCCGACTCGAGCTCCATCGCCTTGTAGAACGTCATCGTGTCGGCCGCCGCGGTGCCCTGAGCACGCGCAACCGACGCCGACACGATGAGGATCAGGCCGAACGCCCACTGCCGCGGGGCAAGCGACTTCACGAACGACTTACGGAGGATTCGCAGCATTGATGCGCTTGAAGTACTCGAGAATCGCGCGGCGCTCGTCGGCGGTGAGCCCACGCAGCTCGTCCCACGACGGCTCGCGGAACTTCGTCGCGGCGCGTCCGGTGGCATTGGTGTTGTCCGGCTTCAACTCGTTGCCGCCCTTCGCCGACGTCGCCTGACGCTTGTTGTCGTCCTCGCGCTCTTCCTTCTGGAGCGTGCGACCGGCATCGAGAAGACGACGGAAGAGCTGCTGCTGCCGCGCAAGCGTCGTCGCGTCGAGTCGGCCGCCCTCGAGCGCTTCGGCGAGCGCCTTCGCTTCCTTGGCCATCTGCGCGGCGCGATCGCCGCCGACGGCTTCACCCACTTCGTCGAGCTGCTGGGCGACCTGCCGCTGCTCGCGCGCGAGCGCACGCGAGGTCGCCTGCTGCTGCGACGACATCGGCTGCCCCATGCCCGGCAGGAGTCCCTGCGCCTGCGCGTTGATCGAGCCCTGCTTCTTCGCGGCCTCCTGCAACTGCTGCATCATCTCGGCGAAGCCGGTCGCCGAGCTCGAGCTGTTCGCCTTCTCGCGATCGCGCGCGAGCGACGCCGCGGCGCGATTGAGCGCATCGGCCGCTTCGGCGAGCGAGCTCGCGGCCTGCTGCCCGCTGCGCGATTCACCCGTGGCCTGCATCGCGTCGGAGACTTTCTGCTGCGCTTCACTCATCGACCGCTGCGAGCGGCCGGAGAGGAGCGACGTCTTCTGACTCTCCTGCTGGAGCTTCTGCGCCGCGTTGTCGAGCCCCTGCTTGATCGCGCTCTGCTCGCCGCGCAGCTCTTCTGGCTTCGACTGTCCCGAGCGCGCCTTCTGCTCGAGCTGCTGCTCCTGCCGCGCCATCTGGAGCGTTTCCTGGATCGCCTGATCGAGCGCGTTGGTGAGCTCCGACTTCCACTCGTTCACCTGCGACTGCCGGGCTTCGCTCATCGCCTCGGACGCCTGCTGCATCTGCGATGCGGCGTCGCGTGCGTTCTGCTCCATCGAGCCCTGCTGGCCCTGTTGCCCCTGTTGCCCCTGCTGGCCGCGCTGGCCCTGCTGATTCTGCTGATTCTGCTGATTCTGCTGATTCTGCTGATTCTGCTGCCCGGCGCGACTCTGCTGACTCTGCGCGCCGTTCTGCTGATTCTGGCCGGATTGCTGGTTCTGCCCCGCCTGCTGCTTCTGGCCGGGCTGCTGGTTCTGACCCGATTGCGGCTGTCCCGCCGCCTTGCGCATCGCGTCTTCGGCGGCGTCGGCGCGCTGCTTCGCTTCCTTGGTGCCGGACGCGCCCGCGTCCGCCTTCTCCTTCTCGAGGCGATCCTGGAGCTTCTTCGCCTCGTCGGAGAAACGCTCGGCGCGATCGGCGAGCTCCTTGGCCTGCGCCTTCTGCTCGTCGCTCGCCTGCTGTCCCTTCACGGAGTCAGCGAGCGCGCGGTTCTTGTCGGCGATCTCCTTCGCCTCGTCCTTGAGCGTCTGCATCGCGCCTTCCATCGCGGCGCGCTTCAACATCTCAGCGCTCTTCTCGAGCTGCTCGCGCAGCTTCTGCTGCATCGCCTGGAGATCCTTGAGCGACTGCTGCGACTGCTCGCGCGACAGCTGCTGCGTCGCATTGTCGAGCTTCTGCATCTGCGCGAGCAGCTCCGGCGTCAGCGCGTCGCGCAACATCTGCTGCGCTTCCTGGAGCTGACGCGCGAGCGAGCTGTCGAGGGCGCCCGCCTGCTTGAGCTGCTGCTCGAGCTGCGCCGCGGTATTCTGGAGCTGCTTCACCTGATCGGTGAGCGCGCGCTGATCCTTCGCCACCGCCTTGGCCTTCTCGGCGGCGTCGTAGCTCATCGAGCCCTTCTTGTCGTTACCGGTCCCGCTCGCGTTGCTCTGCGCGTCGGGACCGCGCTGCCCGCGATCGCGCGCGGCATCGCTCGTCCGCTGCTCGATCGACTTCTCGGCCGCGGCCGCCGACTTCACCTGGCTGACCGCGGAGTCGAGCGCATTGCGGGCGATCGCGCGACGCTCCTCGAGCGTCGGGATCTTTATTAGCAATTCGCGACTTTCTCCGCGCTGCGCCCACGGCGAGTTGTCGATCGCGACGACCTTCACGTGGAGCGCGTCGCCGGGCTTGAGACCGCGCGGCCCAAGGTCGAGCACGCCCGTGCCGTCCCAGACGTTCGCCGCGCCGTCGGCGAGACGCTGCGTGATCGCGGTCTGCGCGCCGCCCGTGGTCCCCTGCTTCCACGTCACGAGCTCGACGCGCGCGATACCGTGGTCGTCGCTCGCCGTCGCGCGAAGCGGAATGCGGTCGTCACCGGCGACGAGCGTATCCGTGGTCGGCGACACGAGCTCGACGTGCGGCGCCGAATCCGGCACGACCTCGAGCTCGAGCGCGAGCGGAACGTCGGCGATCGGGCCCGACGTTCCCGTCGCGACCCACGCGTACCTCCCCGTCTTCTTCGGCGCAAAGCGGCCGCTGAACGCGTGATCGTTCACCGACAGCGCGACCGTGTCCGCGCCGGCGAGACGCACCGACTGGAGCGCCGTCGACGCGCGTCCGGCAATCTCGATCACCGTGCCCTGCGGCACGCGCGCCTGCTCGCCGACGGCAAGACCTTCTGCCGGACGGCCGAGGTACGCGGGATACGTCGCGCGCATCGACACCGCGCCCACGAACGGCCGGTCGGTCACGCGCACCACCGCCGTGTCGCTCGCCGAGCGGCCGTCGGTTGCGACGAGCGTGAGATCACCGCGCAGCGGACCGACTTCGAGATTTGCGATGCCGTTGCCGTCCACGGCGACGGTCTGCGTCATCCATGCTTCGCCCGGGATGCGCTGGGTGACCGCCACCGTCGTTCGACGGGGCGCCGCAATCCGCAGACGCATCGACTCGCCGCGCAGAATGGCCGGCGGAAGATTCTGGAAGCTGATGCGCGGGAGCAGCGTGCCGTGCCACGCATCGACCGGACGAAGAATCGCGAGCAGTCCGTCGTTGAACGCCGGCGCCGCGAAGAGCAGCGCGGCGATCGCGACCGCGGCACCGAGCGCCGCCTGGACCAGTCCACGCTGAAGCAGTCGTGTTTCCGCGGGCGCGAGGCGCGGCCCGGCGGGCGCGAGCTGCTCGCCGACGACTGCCGCGGCGCGTCTGCCGAGCGGGCCGCTGTCGGCCACCTCGAGGACGCCGCGCAACGCGCCGGCGCGCAGCGATTGCTCGCGCTCGATCGTCGCCGCGACTTCGTGGCGCGACGTCCGCCGCGCGAGCTTCCGCGCCGTCCACATCACCACGCCGATGTCGGCGCCGAGCACGACCAGCCAGACGAGGAACGGCACCGGTCGCGGCAACGACATCCAGCGCGCGCCGCCGAGCGCCGAGGCGCCGAGCGCGAGCACCAGGCAGGTCGCGCCGAGGGCAACCGCCAGCCCGGCAATGATGTGCATGCGGCGCTGACGCGCGCGCTCGCGATCGACCAGCTCGACGATCGTCATGGCGTGGGGCGACTCGTGACGGCGTAGACGAACAGATTCACGCCCATGCGCAGTGCCGCTTCGTGCAGCTCCGGCGGATCGTGGTAGACCTCGGGATCTTCCCAGCCATTTCCGAGATCACTCGAGAAGCTGTAGTACACGGCGAGACGATCGCCGAGAAAGATTCCGAAGCCGCGGGCCGGCAGCCCGTCGTGCTCGTGGATCTTCGGAATGCCCTTCGGAAAATCGTAGACGATGTGATAGATCGGATGCGACAGCGGCACATCGACGAGCGGGCGATCCGGGAAGACCTTCTTGATCTCGCGCCGGAAGCTCGTGTCGATGCCGTAGTTGTCGTCGACGTGCAGGAAGCCGCCGCGCGTCAGATACTCGCGCAGGCGCACGACCTCGGCGTCGCTGAACTTGATGTTCCCGTGGCCGGTAACGTGGATGAACGGATAGTCCCAGAGCTTGTCGTCCATCAAGGTGACGCGCGCTTCGGTCTTGTCGACGTCGAGAGAAGTGCGCTGACGGATCGCCGCGAGCAGATTGGGTAGGCTCGACGGATTGGCGTACCAATCGCCGCCGCCGTCGTACTGAAGCCGTGCGATCGTGAGCACGGGCGGCGCGAACGGAACGTGCGGCTGCATCGGCCTGCTCGGCGACGGATGCCGCGCCGCGACGACGAGCGGAACGGCGATGAGCGCGAACAGCGCCGGCAAGCGTCGCTTCACGCCTCACCCTCCTCGGCCCCGCCCTGCGCCATGCGATAGGCGATCTTCTTCGACACGCCGAGCTCCTCGGCTACGGTGGCCGCGGCGTCGCGCGCACTCATCCCCGACGCGCGCAACGCATGCACGCGCTCGCGGACGAGCGCTTCGCTCACTGCTTCAGCAGGTGCGGCTCCGATCACCAACACGATCTCACCCCGAGGAGGCCTATCTTCATAGTACGCACGAAGCTGGCTCACCGTTCCTC